>RKSI01000194.1 GCA_007570905.1 Gammaproteobacteria bacterium | reverse complement strand
ATCGCGCGGCCCCGTCAGCGTGGATTTGAGCGCGACCGCCGGCGCGGACGACATCAGCGGCCTGCCGTCGCAGGTGACCATCCCCGCCGGCCAGGTGACCACCAGCATCAGCGTCACGGTGACGGACGATGAACTGAACGAAGCCGACGAGACGCTGACCATCTCCATCGCCGGCGTCACGCCGGGCAGCGGCGCGGGCAGGGCCGCCGCCGCTGCCGCCCCGAACAATGCGGCATCCAGAACCATCCCCGCCAACGACCCGGTCACGGTGAGCATCGCCGCCGTCAACGGCCTGGTGAACGAGGGCGAGAACGCCGAGTTCGCTGTCAGCCTGAGCGCGATGTCGGCGGACGCCATCAGCGTGCGGTACACCATCGCCGGCGGCGCCACCGGCCCGGTGGAGGCCGCCGACTACACCGACGCGGGCGGCAGCCCCCTCAGCATTCCGGCCAACACGATGGAAAGCCGCATCCGGATAGAGATTCTGGCCGACGCGACGGCGGAAGACACTGAAACCATGGTCGTAACGCTGGACGGCGCGAACGGCGGAGCAAACAGCGGCGAGGTCAGCCTTGCCACGGGCCAGAACGCAAGAGTCGCGCGCGTGACCATCGCCCAAAGCACATCGGCGACGCGCACGCTGACGCTCAGCGGCCCGGACACGCTGAACGAGGGCGACACCGGCAACTACACGGTTACGCTGACAGGCGGCGCGTTCACGACGGACACCCCGGTCACCTGGACGCTGGAAGGCAGCGGCGGCCTGGCCAACTACACCGGCTTTGGCGGCAACACCACGCCCACCGGCACGGTGCAGTTCACGACATCCGACAATACCGGCACGACGAAATCGTTCTCGCTGGGGATTGCGAGCGACAACCTGAACGAGGGCATGCAAACCTTCACGCTGCGGCTCAGCGTCGCCAACCCGCGCGCTGACGGCGGCAGCGCCTTCGTCAGCCACCAGACGACCATCAGCGACGACGACCCCATCATCGTCGCCATCGCCAACGCCGGCAGCGTCAATGAGGGCGACACGGCGTCGTTTGCGGTAACGCTGTCCGGCGGCGTGCCGTCGGAGCAGGTGCTGTTGCCGTACACGCTCGCCGCCACAGGCGTTGGCAGGTTTAATGACTGGAATGATCACACGCAGACGGGGATTCTTGCCGCCGGCACGACGCAGGGCACGATTGCGGTGCCGGTCCGCAACGACACCATCAACGAAAGCGCCGAGACGCTGACGCTGACGCTCGGCGCGCCGCAAACGGCTGGCGCCATCAGCGGCGCCGGCGCGACGGCCACGGCGACCATCACGCAAAGCGACGAGATTCGCCTTGGGCTTGCTTGTACGCCTACATCCACCCTGCCGGTTGACGAAGGCAACAGCATCAGATGCGAGGTTCAGGACGGAAGCAACATTATCCGCCAGGGCCCGATAACGATGGAGTGGATGGCCGAGGTGAGCACCCAGACCAATCTGGGCACGGACGCGCAGAGCACCACCCGGGCAAACGTCAACAGCGACAACGAGCGCGACCTGGATGCCCGGAATTTGACCTCCGCGGATAATTCAGGCAACGGCGCCGTTGCGGTCAGAGCGAGAGCGGCGGGCATCATCACCGGCACGCTGACGACCCCGGACGTTGACTTTTCCGGCGGCAGTGCCGGCACCGGCGTTTATGGGGCGTTCACGGTTGCCGTTGTGCAGGACGGGCGCGAGGAAAGCACCGAGACCGTCACCATCCGCCTGACGCGCATCGTCAGCCAGTATGAGGGCGCGGGCAGCATCATCGCGGAAGACTTTCGCGCTTTCTGGCAGAACATCATTCCGGCCAACCTCGCCGCGCAGCGCTTTGTGTCGTTCGGCGATGTGCCGGGCGACAGCGCGGAAGGCGGCGAGTTGACCATCCCGGTTCGCCTGACCGGTCTCGCGCCGGAAGACGGCGAGTCGGTAACGGTGGATTTGGTGGCGGAAGGCGCGGGCGCCAACCCGGCGGAGGCTGCCGACTACACGCTGACGCCGGCGTCGCTGACTTTCACCGAAACCGGCGAGCAAAATGTCACGCTGACCATCAATGATGACAACACCAATGAAAGCGCCGAAACGCTGCGCATCTCGCTGCGCAACCCGCGCGGCGGCGGCGGCGCGGGCGCGGGCACCGAGACGCCGGATTCGGTGGATGTGACCATCGCGCAGAGCGACCCGATTACCTACGAGATTTCGGGTCCGGCCACGGCGGTCGAGGACGCGCAAGCGGTGTTCACGGTCAGCCTGAGCGCGCCGTCGGAAGGCGTTGTTAGCGTGCCGCTTAGCATTGACGGCAGAACACTGGAAAACAGTGAGCACGCGAGCGTGCCGTCTGGTCTCGCGGTGCCCGCAGGCGAGCAACAGGCCACGCTGACCATCAACCTGAATGACGACAGCCTGGTGGAAGCCGACGAGATTCTCGCGGTCGGCATTGAAAACCGCGCCGCGAACATAGACGCCGCTGTCGGCGAGGTGGCGCCAATCGGCGTCGCGGCCCGCCAGAGAGTGCGGGTTACCATAACCGACAACGATGCCGCGTATTACGCCATCAGCCCGGCTGACATCACGGTGGCCGAAGGGGGCAACGCGCAATTCACGGTCAGCCTGGCGCGGCAGTCGGACGGCG
>RKSI01000120.1 GCA_007570905.1 Gammaproteobacteria bacterium | reverse complement strand
CGGGTGGCGGGGGCGGGGGGCGGCGCGCCGGCAGCGTGCGCTGGTCGCGCTCGACGCGAATAAAGTCCACCAGCGGCGGCGGAGGCGTCTCCAGCCCGACCAGGGCGTCGGTGGCGAGCAGCCGCGACATCAGCAGAAACAGCCCGTAGGTGACCGCCGCCGCCGCCAGCAAACTGCCCAGCAAGCGCGCGGCGGCGGCGTCATTCATCGTTGCGCGCGGCGATGGCGATTTTCTCGACGCCGGCGAGGCGCACCTGGTCCAGCACCTCCACCAGCACGCCGTTGTTGGACATGCGGTCGGCGAGGATGACGACCGAACCCTGCGGGTTTTGCAGGTGCAGCCTTTCAATGCTGGCGCGCACCGCGCGGATATCCACGCTGCGCTTGTCAATCCAGACGCCGCCGGCGGCGTCTATCGCGACCAGAATAGAGGCGTGTTCCTGGCGCACCGCGGACTCGGCGGTCGGGCGCGACACCTCGACGCCGGCCTCCTTGACGAACGACGCGGTGACGATGAAGAAAATCAGCAGAATGAAGACGACATCCAGCATCGGCGTCAGGTTGATGTCGGCCTCTTCGTCGCCGGGCCGAAGCAGCGAGCGCTGTCTCATCTGCGGCCCCTCACCCGGCGGCGCCCCGGTGAAAGTGTTCTTCCAGTTGCCCCAGCATCCGCTTCTCGCGGTGGCGCAGGTGCACCGAGAAATAAAACCCGGACAGCGCCGCGACCATGCCGGCCATCGTCGGAATGGTGGCCCGGGAAACGCCCGACGCGATGGTGCGGGCGTCGCTTGAGCCGGTCGAGGCGAGCGCGTCAAAGACCTCTATCATGCCGACCACCGTGCCCAGCAGGCCGAGCAGCAGGCTTAGCCGCACCAGTGCGCGAATCAGCGCCAGCCGCCTTTCATTCGCGACGCGGTATTCCGACAGCCAGCAACGGCGAACGGCGCGCCGCCGCCACGCCGGCGCGTCGTCCTGGCGCCGCCACAGCCGCGCGTAATGGCGCATCGCGCGCGGCGACCAGGTTGCGAAATACCAGTAGCGCTCGGCAATCAGAAACCACATCACGAAGGTGACGAGCATCACCGCGAACAGCACCGGGCCGCCCAGCGCCAGAAAATCCTGCACCGGCCAGACCAGCGTGCGCAGCGCCGGCATCACGCCACTCCCCCGGCTTCGCGGCGCGCGTGCAGCGCGACGATGCCGGCGCTTTGCTCTTCCAGAATCTGGCGTATCTCGCGGCTGCGCGCGGCGGCGAAGGTGTGCAGCAGCAACAGCGGCACCGCGACCATCAGCCCCAGCGCCGTCGTCACCAGCGCCTGGCTGATGCCGCCGGCCATGGTGCGCGGGTCGCCGGTGCCGAACAGCGTGATCGCCTGGAAAGTCTCGATCATGCCGACGACGGTGCCGAGCAGCCCCAGCAGCGGCGCAATCGCGGCCAGCACCTTGAGGGCGCCGAGGCCGCGTTCCAGCGGCGGCATCTCGCGGATGACCGCGTCGTGCAGGCTGAGTTCAAGGCTTTCCACATCGGCGCCGTCGTGCTCGCGCGAAACGCCGAGCACCCGCCCCAGCGGATTGGACTGCGACAACTCCGGCGCGTCCTTCTGCCGGCGCACGCCGCCGACCGCGCGCGTCAGAGACACGATGCGCTCCGCCGCCAGCAGCAAACCGGCGAGGCCGAGCGCCAGAATCAGATACGCAATCCAGCCGCCCTGCTCGATGCGCTCAATCAAGGTCGGCGCCTGCACCAGCGTCGCCAGGATGGCGCCGCGCGACGGGTCCACCGGCGCCGCGACAAAGTCTGCATCCGTACTGGCCGAACCGGCGCCGGCCCGCGACACGGCTGCGGCGGCGGCGAGATAGCGCGACGCCGGCTGGCGCGCCAGGTCGGCGAGGCCGCGGCTTTCCGGCAGGTATTTCAGGAAGCGCCCCTGCGACACGGCGGTGAACGGGCCGATGCCGGTCACCTCGCGGCGTTCGCGGCGCCCGTCGGACAGGATGACATCGGCCTCAAAGCGGTGGCTGCCGCCTTGCAGCGTCATGATTTCGGTCATCAGATACCACAGGTCTTCCAGGCCGGCGAGGTCGGGCAGGCCGTCCTGGCGCATCAGCGCGGCGAGTTGGCCGTCGGCGCCGGGCAGCAGCAGCGTGATGAACGATTCGGCCAAAGTCGCGCGGATGTCGGCGACGCTGCGCACCACCACCGCCGACAATTCCTCCAGGTCGCCTGCGCGCTGGCGGTGCAACTGCCGCAGTTCCAGCAGTTTCTCCTCGTTGTCGTCAAAGCGCGCCTCCAGCGCCGCGCTTTCCTTCGTCAACTGGTCAAGACGCCGCCGCGCCGCGGCCACCGCCTGCGCCTGCCGGTCGCGGTCGCCGGCAAAACGGCTCTCGCGCTTGCGGCGCTGCTCAAGGTCTTCGCGGTAATCGCCGCGGATTTTCTCCAGCAATTGCTTGAACGACGCCGCCGGCGGTTGCGTTTCCTGTTCGGGTTCCTGCGCGGGCTGCTGCGCGAACGCCGGCGCGCATAACATCCACGCCGGCAGCATCCATGCAAGATGCCTGGTCATTGCGCCCGCTCCCCGCCGCGCGCGCCGGCGGCCCGCACCGGCAGCACCAGCAGGCCTGGCGACACCGTCTCGCGCGCCATCCGCAGGCCGCGGCGCACCGCCGGGCGGTATTCGTCGCCGAGCGCCCGCCACGCCTTTGCCTCAGAATCCCAGATGCCGAGCCGCCCGCCGTCCAGCGTCTGATAAACCAGGATATTCCTGCCGACGCGCAGAAAATCCACGATCTGGCCGCCTTCCCCGGTCTCGCCCAACTCGCCGCGCCATGCCTCTATGGTGCGCCCGTAATCGGCCTCAATGCCGTAGGCTTCCAGAATGCGGCGGAATTTCTCCGGGGCCGACAGGCCGGACTTCGGCAGCATCGCCTTCAATTTATCAATGCGCGCGCCGCGCTCGGCGGCCAGAAACGGCACATCCAGCCGGACAAACTCGTCAAGCGCGCCGACCATTCTCTCGGCCAGCGGCAGAATCTCGCGCTCCATGTCGCGCGCACGCGCGATGCCGTCGCGGTAGCGCGCGATGGCGCCTTGCTGGTCGGCAATCAGAGCGCGCAACTGGCGCAAATAGGTTTGCAGCGACTCGACCCGGGCGAGCAGCGCGCGCCGCTCCTCGCGCAGGCGCCGAGTCTCGTCGTCAATCCGGTTGATGGCGCGCTGCGACGCGGCGCCCTTGCCGACCTCGTCGCGGACGAGGTCGGAGGCCTCGTCAAGGGGGTCGGCGGAAACCGCAGCCGCCGCGAAAACCGCCGCGCACAACCACACCGGGCGCAAAAAAGATGCCGAATACCGCATGGTCAAAAGCCGCCATGATACCGCATTCCGCGGCAACGGCGCGAGGCGGGACATGAAGTTGGCGCGCCCGGAAGGATTCGAACCTCCGACCACCTGGTTCGTAGCCAGGTACTCTATCCAACTGAGCTACGGGCGCCCATGCCTGCACTTCGCCGGCCGGCAAGCACACCGCCGGCTGTCGCAGGACAGCCGGCTTGCCGGGTTGCCGGCGCTAACCGTTAACCGGCTGCCTCTAACCGGCAAGCCGGCGAGGAAATCGGCAAACGCCCTCTTGTGCCGCTATGTGATGCCGCGGGCGGCGACGCCGCGCAGTGTTTTCGGCGTCTTGTCGTAGTCCGGGCTGATGGCGTTGGCCGGACAGGCGTCCACGCAGGCATAGCAGCGAATGCACTCTTCCTCGTCTATGTACAGTGTATTGTAATACAAACCGGAAGTCTCGGACGGACTGACCACCTCGTAGCGGTCGGGGCCGGGGCCGCTGTTGCGGATGAGTTTGGACACCTCAATGATGCAGTTGTCGGTCGGCTTGACCAGCAGACACTCGTCGCACAGCACGCATTTGGTGTTGTCTATCACCGGCGCCGGCGAACTGGCGTCCTCAAACTTGTCGTAAAAAATGCACGACCCGGACATGCCGGCGTCGGCCAGCACGCGGATGCCGGAATCTATCATCGGCGGCGGCCCGCAGAAATACGCCTTGCATTGCGCGAGGTCTATCCTGCCGTTGTCGAGGCAGTTTTTCTTCATGTAGTCGGTGACAAAGCCGCGCGCGCCGTCCCAGCCGCTGTCTTCCGGCTCCTCCGACAAGACCGGGATGAACTCAAAACTGTGCTTCGGATGCCAGCGTTTGCCGATTTCGGCGAGTTCGTCCAGGCAATACAAGTCCTTGCTGGTGCGCGCGCCGTAAAAAAACAGCGCGTCGCGCGCCACCCGCTCGTTGCACGCATGCTCCAGGATCGAGAAAATCGCGCTCATGCCGCTGCCGCCGGCGACGCACAGCATCCGGTCGGACGACGGGTCCAGGCCGAAGCCGCCGAGCGGGCCGCTCAGCACTATCTCCTCGCCGGTGCGGTCTTTCTCGAACAGCCACCCGGAAAACTGGCCGTTCGGAACCAGGCGGATGAAGAAGGTGCTCTGGCCCGCGGCCTCGCATTCGGGCGCGCGCGCAAAGGAATACGAGCGCGGCTTGTCAAGGCCGGCCACCTTCAGCGCCGCATACTGCCCGGCCCGCGCGTTCAGCGCCGGCTGGCCGCCGTTGCCGCGCTCGACCACCAGTTCATATGTGTCGTAGGTCAGGCTCCGAACGCTCTTGATGCTGCCGCGGTGGGTGGCGACGCGCCGCCCGTACACGGTCTTGTCCGGCGCCGGCAGCGGCTGTCCGGCCAACCGCTCCGCCGGGTCGTGAAAGCCCGCAAAATCACTCATCGCCGAACCTCCGCACTTCCGCGAACACACTCGGGTGCCTGCTCCTGGCAAACTCGATGATGTCGTCGTCGCTGGCCTCGACGCCGGCGTTTGCCGGGTCGTTGCGCCACGCGCGGATATAGCCCTCAACGCCGCCCATTTGCAGCAACTTCTGCCGCGTGAACTGGTCGGCGTTGTCGGCCTTCTCTATTTCAACCAGCACCGAGTAAAAACACGGGCTCATGCCGAAGTCGGTCAGCCGCTGCGAGTTCAGCGCGTTGGCGTTGACGCCGCCCGCCGTGTTGCTGCCCTTGAACTGCTTCTGCGTTCCGCAAACGCCGGGCAGCAGGCCGTCGATAATCACCGCATGGCAGTAGGTCTCGCCGCGGTCGTTGTAGAGCCGCACCAGGTCGCCGTCCTTGATGCCGCGCTCGGCGGCGTCCTGGGTGCTCAACTCGACGGTCGGGCGCGACATCATCGCGCGCAGGCGCGGCACCGACTGGAACGAATCGCCGATGAAGTAATGCGTCGCGCTGCTCAGCACCTGGATGGGGTACTGGCGGCGGCGCTCGTGGTCTTCCTGGCCTTCCTCCTCCGGCGTGTAGGTCGGCAGCGGGTCCTGCCCCAGTTCCTTGATGGTCTCGCTGTAAATCTCGATCTTGCCGCTGGGGCTGGGCCAGCCGTTTTTCAGGTAATCGCGGCGCTCCGACTCGACCATGCCCCTGGCCCAGCCGTTCTCCTCGAGTTGCTCGTAGGTGATGCCCTCCATCAGCGGATTGTCCTCGTCGTCTATGATCTCGCGCACCATCTCCTCGTCGGTCTGTGTGAAGGCGTTGTCGCCCTCCTCGACATAACCCATCCGCTGCGCCAGCTTCCTGAACAACTCGGTGTTGCGGACGCTTTCGCCGAGCGGCTCGATGACCGGCTTGTTCATGTTGAAGTAGTAGTGGCCGTAGGCCGCGTGCAGGTCCATGCGCTCCAGTTGCGTGTCGGCGGGCAGCACGATGTCGGCGTAGTCGCAGGTGTCGGTCCAGAAAGTCTCGTGGACGGTCACAAACAAATCGTCGCGCATCAGGCCCTTGCGAACGCTGTTGGTGTTCGGCGCGCAATTCGCCGGGTCGGAGTTATAGACAAACAGATGCTTGATCGGCGGGTCGAGTTTTTCATCGTTGGCGCCGATGTCCTCCGACAGCGCCCGCCCCACCTGCACCATGTTCACAACGCGCGACTCGGCGCGGTTGCCGAGGTCGGGGCGCTGCAATTTGGCCAGCGGAAACTTCATCCACATCTCCTCCAGCGTGCCGAACGCGGTGCCGCCGCACTTCTCGCGCCACGCCCCGGTGATGCACGGCAGCGTCAGAATCGCGCGGCACATCTGGCCGGCGTTCTGGTGCCGGTTCAGCCCGTAGTTGGCGCGGATGAAGGTTTTCTTCGTGCTTGCATACTCCAGCGCGAACTTGCGGATGACGCCGGCGTCCAGCCCGGTGATTTCAGAGACGCGCTCCACCGGATAGCCCGGCAGTTTCTTCTCCAGAAACTCCTCCCAGCCCCTGGTCTGCTCTCTCAGGAAATCAAGGTCGTGCAGCCCCTCGTCCACGATGATCTTCATCATGCCGAGCGCCAGCGCGCCGTCGGTGCCGGGGCGCGGCTGGATGTGCCAGTCGGCCATCATCGTGGTGCGCGTGATGCGCGGGTCTATCACAATCAACTTCGCGCCGCGCGCGCGCGCCTTCTGGATGAACGGAATCGCGTGCACGCCGGTGCTGACCAGGTTGGCGCCCCACAGCACGATGAGTTCGGCCTCCTCGCACGCCTCGTGGATGGAAGGCCCGTTGGCGACGCCGTAGGTATAGATGCCGGCCCACATCGCCGCATAAATGCAGATGGACTGCTCCAGGCGGGCCGCGTTCATCCTGTTCCAGAAGCGCTGGTCCATGCCCCAGTAGCCGAGCATTCCGAGCGTGCCGGAATACGAATACGGCTGCACCGCCTCGGCGCCGTATTGGGCGATGGTTTGCTTCAGGTTGCCGGTCACGGCGTCAAGCGCCTCGTCCCAGCCGATGCGCTCGAATTTCGCGCCCGGCCCCTTGGGCCCGACCCGCTTGTGCGGATAGAGAACGCGGTTGTCGTTGTAAACCAGTTCCAGATAATGGTTGACCTTGTTGCAAAGGTAACCTTTGGTGATGGGGTGGGTCGGGTCGCCCTGAACCCTGACCGCCTTGCCGGTCTTGTCGTCGCGCGTTACAAGCATGGAGCATGTATCCGGGCAATCGTGCGGGCACGGCACATGGTGTACCGAATGTCCCTCCGGCGCCCGTATCTTGGTGCTTAGTGTCATTGTTTGGTCCCTCTTAAAGTCCAGTCCCGCCCGTGGGCGGGCAATGAAATTCGGTGCGTATTGCAACCACACCGCATTATACACTGCGCGGGCCGCCGCAAGGCGCCCGCACAGCGCGCATCAGCGGCGCACGGCGGCGCACGGCGGCGCCCCGCTACGGCCCGCGCGAGCGGCTTTTGATGAGTTCCATGAACTCGGTGCGGGTGCGCGAGTCGTCGCGGAACGAGCCGAGCATGGCGCTGGTGACGGTCTTGCTGTTCTGTTTCTGCACGCCGCGCATCACCATGCAGTAATGCACCGCCTCGACAACGACGCCGACGCCGCGCGCGTCGAGCAGTTTCATCAAACTCTCGGCAATCTGGTTGGTCATGCGCTCCTGCACCTGCAGGCGCCGCGCATACACATCCACCACGCGCGCGATTTTGCTGAGGCCGATGACCTTGCCCGCCGGCAGGTAGCCGATGTGCACGCTGCCGGTAATCGGCAGAATGTGGTGCTCGCAAAGCGAGTAAAACTCGATGTCCTTGACGATGACCATTTCATCGCAATTCACATCAAACATCGCGTCGCGCGCGACCTCGCCGGCCTCCACGGCGTAGCCGCCGGTGAGGAAGCGCAGCGCGTCGGCGACCCGCTGCGGCGTCTTCACCAGGCCCTCGCGCGCCGGGTCCTCGCCCAGTTCCAGCAGCAGTTGATTGACCAGTTCGGCGAGGCGGTCGCCGTTCATCGTGTCCATTGCGGCGTGTGCGTCTGTGTTGGCGGCGCGCCCGCGCCGTTGCGGGCGGCGCCCGCAACCGGGCGCCGCGGCAAGCAATCAATTCTCGTCATAGTCCTCGTAAATGCCGTCGTCGCCGGCGTCGTCGCTGTTGCTGATCTGCCGCCGCCGGTTGTCAAGATAGAAAGACCGCACCGCGCTGTACAAATCCGGCGAGATCTCGCGCACCAGCGCTTCCCTTGCGATGAAACGCTGCCGCGCATCCACCGCCTCGACCGCGCTCAGCGCGGCCTGCGACACGCCGAAGTCCAGATAACTCAGCGGCGACATCAGAAAGTCGGCGGCGCTCGCGACAAAGTCGCGCACCGTGGCCGGGCCGAGCACCGGCACCACGAAATAAGGCCCCGAACCGATGCCCCAGACCGCCAGCGTCTGCCCGAAGTCCTCGTCGTGCTTCTCGAGTTGCATGAACGACGCCACATCAAAAAACCCGACCAGGCCGAAAGTTGTGTTGATGACGACGCGCATCACATCGCTGCCGGCGCGCTCAATCTCGCCTTGCAGCAGGTTGTTGACCGCGTTCGGCACATCGCCGAGGTTGCCGAAGAAACTGCCGATGCGGTTGCGAAGAAAGGCCGGCAAATACCCGTAACCCTGCGCGACGGGCTTGACAACCACCGTGTCCAGCGCGTCGTTGACGGCGAACACGCCGCGGTTGTAGCCTTCCAGCGGGTCGGCGGGGTCGTGGCTCGCCTGCTTGACGGCGCAGCCGCCGAGCGCGACGAGGACAATGAGGATAAATGCTGTTTTTTGCATGGCTGCACGCCTCCTCCGGGCAACGCCCGATGTCGTGAATTGTCTCACAACCGAGTATAACACTTTCACGCCGCCGCGGCGCGCCCGGCGCCCGTCATGACGGGCCGCGCCCGCCGCCGCCGACGCGAAAACGCAGCGCGTTGAGTTTAATAAACCCCTCGGCGTCGCGCTGGTCAAAGCGCCCGCCGTCTTCCTCAAAACTCGCAATCTCGCGGTCAAACAAACTGTTGGGCGAGCGCCGCCCGACCACCGCGACGCCGCCCTTGTAGAGTTTCAGGCGCACCACGCCCGCGACCCGGCGCTGGCTCTCGTCTATCAGTTTTTGCAGCAGATGGCGCTCGTCGCTCCACCAGTAGCCGTTGTAAATCAGTTCGGCGTAGCGCGGCATCAACTCGTCCTTCAGGTGCGCCGCCTCGCGGTCCAGCGTCAGCGATTCAATGGCGCGGTGCGCCTTCATCAACACCGTGCCGCCGGGCGTCTCGTAGCAGCCGCGCGACTTGATGCCGAGATAGCGGTTCTCGACGATATCGACGCGGCCAATGGCGTGCGCGCCGGCCACCTCGTTCAGTTTCTGCAGCAGCGCGGCGGGCGACAGCGCCTCGCCGTCAAGCGCCACCGGGTCGCCGCCGCGGAATTCCAGCTCTATCGTCGCCGCCGCCGCCGGCGCCGCCTCCGGCGCGACGCTGCGCCGCCACATGGCCTCGTCGGGCGGCGCCCACGGGTCTTCCAGCACGCCGCCCTCGTAGGAGATATGCAGCAGGTTGGCGTCCATGGAATACGGCGCCGCGCCGCCGGCGTCGCGCTCAATGCCGATGGCGTGGCGTTCGGCGTAGGCCAGCAGCGCCGAGCGCGAGTCCATGTCCCACTCGCGCCACGGCGAGATGATGCGGATGTCGGGCTTCAGCGCGTAGGCGCCGAGTTCAAAGCGGACCTGGTCGTTGCCCTTGCCGGTCGCGCCGTGCGCCACCGTGTCGGCGCCGACGCGCGCGGCGGTCTCGACCAGGCGCTGTGCAATCAACGGGCGCGCGATGGAGGTGCCGAGCAGGTATTCGCCTTCGTAGATTGCGTTGGCGCGAAACATCGGAAACACGAAGTCGCGCACAAACTCCTCGCGCAGGTCCTCGACAAACACATCGGCGGCGCCGAGCGCGCGCGCCTTCTGACGCGCCGCCTCCACCTCCCCGCCCTGGCCGATGTCGGCGGTGTAGGCATACACTTTGCAGCGGTAGGTCTCCTGCAGCCATTTCAGGATGATTGAGGTGTCCAGCCCGCCCGAGTAGGCGAGCACAATGCTGGAAGGGTCTGACATCGGCCTGAGAGGGTTGAATCGTTGAACGGCTTGAACGGGTTGGGCGGCTGAATGGGCGCGGGTGCTATGATAATCAAAATCAGCGCAATCGCCAAACCATGCCTTCCGCCCACGAATTGACCATCGCCGCCCCGGACGACTGGCACCTGCACCTCCGCGACGGGGACACCCTGCGCGCGGTGCTGCCGTTCACCGCGCGGGTGTTCCGCCGCGCCATCATCATGCCCAACCTCGACCCGCCGGTCACCGATGTCGCGCTGTGCGCGGCCTACCGCGAGCGCATCCTGCGGGCCGCGCCGCCGGGCTTCGAGCCGCTGATGACGCTTTATCTGACCGAGCAGACACGCCCCGGGACCATCGCCGGGGCCGCCGCGTGCGGCTTTGTGCACGGCGTCAAACTTTATCCGAAAGACACGACGACGCATTCCGCCGCCGGCGTCGGCGACACCGGCAAAATAAGCGGCGTGCTCGAGGCGATGCAGCGCCACGACCTGCCGCTGCTGGTGCACGGCGAGGCCGCGGGCGCCGGCATCGACCCCTTCGACCGTGAAAAAATCTTCATTGAGCGGACGCTGATTCCGCTGCGCGCCGACTTCCCGGAATTGCGTATCGTGCTGGAGCACATCACCACAAGCGACGCGGCGGACTACATCGCCGGCGCCGGCGAACGCAGCGCCGCGACCATCACGCCGCACCACCTGCTGTATTCCAGAAACGCGCTGTTCGACGGCGGCCTGCGCCCGCACCGCTACTGCCTGCCACTGCCGCAGCGCGAGGCGCACCGCCGGGCGCTGGCGGCGGCGGCGTGTTCCGGCGCGGCGTCGTTCTTCCTCGGCACCGACAGCGCGCCGCACGCGCGCCATGACAAGGAAAGCGCCTGCGGCTGCGCCGGCGTGTTCAACGCACCCGCCGCGCTCGGCATTTATGCCGCCATCTTCGAGCAGGCCGGCGCGCTGGAGCGCCTGGAGGCGTTCGCAAGCCTCAACGGCCCGCGCTTTTACCGCCTGCCGGTGAACCGCGAGCGCATTACGCTGGTGCGCGAGGCCGAGGCCGTGCCGCGCTGTGTCGCCGCCGGCGGCGATGAAATCGTGCCGCTGCTGGGCGGCGGCGAAGTCGCGTGGCGCGTGCGCCGATGAACGCCGCCGCCAACACGAACAAGGCCGGCAACGCAGGCAAGGCCGCCGCCGATGACTGGATGCGGACGCGGTTTCGCGGCTTTCTGCCGGTGGTCGTGGATGTCGAGACTGGCGGCTTCAACGAGAAGACCGACGCGCTGCTTGAACTCGCGGCGGTGCTGGTCGCGCCCGACGAGAACAACCGCCTGCGGCCCGAGAAGACGCTGCACTTTCATGTCGAGCCGTTCAAGAACGCCAACCTCGACGAGGCCGCGCTGAAGGTCAACCGCATCGACCCGTTCCACCCGCTGCGCCTGGCGCAGCCGGAAGACAAGGTGCTGCGGCAGTTGTTCGACGAGGTGCGAAGTGCGCTGGCGCGCCACCGTTGCTCGCGCGCGATCCTGACCGGCCACAACGCCTCGTTTGACCTGAAATTCCTGCACGCGGCGACCGAACGCGCGCGCATCGCCAACAACCCGTTTCACCGTTTCAGCAGTCTTGACACGGTGACCCTGGGCGCCCTCGCCTACCGCCAGACGGTGCTGTCGCGGATCGCCGAGACCGCGGGCTTCGGCTGGGACGAGGGCGAGGCGCATTCGGCGCTCTACGACGCCGAAATGACCGCGCGCATCTTCTGCCGCGTCTGCAACGACGGCTGGCCGCCGGCGCCGCGCTGACCGCCCGTCCGCGCGGCAATGGCAGCCATGAA
>RKSI01000084.1 GCA_007570905.1 Gammaproteobacteria bacterium | reverse complement strand
GGCGACCGTCTGTTCGCCGAGGGCCGCGAAACTCAAGCTGCCGCTGGCGGCGCCGCTGTAATCGGCCGCATCCACGCCGCCGATCTCCCAGTCCGCGGTCGCCGGCGTCCCGGCCTCCGGGGCAGTGCCGGCGAGGGCAACGGTGAAGGTGACGGTGTCGCCCTCGGCGGCGACAGCGCTGTCCGCGGCGACGGCGAAGAAGCGTTCGAACTCGACGATGCTCGCGGCGACCGCCGCCGGCGCGCTTGGCGCAGCCCCGCCGCCGCCCGCGATATTGCCGAGGGTGATGGCAAACGCCCGCTCCGGCGTACCCGCGCCGCCGCCGTCGGAAGTGCCGAACATGATGTTGCGCACGGTCTCGCGGGCGCCGAAGGTCAACGTGCCCATGGGAAAGACGCCGGACTCGAAGTCGCTTGCGCGAGCCGCGATGGCGCCGCCGGCGGTACTGGCGGTCACCGCCCAGTCCATGGTCAGCGGCGCGCTGGGCAAGGCGCTGAGGCTGACGGGGAACACCGCCGCGCGCGACTCGCCGATGTCGCGCGGGCCGCCGACGGCAATGGCGATGGCGTCGCTTTCGGCGATGGTCACGGTGGCCAAGGAAATGCCCAGACCGCTGCCGATGTCGCCGCCGCCGCCGGCCGCATTGCTGAGGGCAAAGATCAAAACCTCGGCCGCCTCGCTCAGCTTGTCGTAATCAATGGCAACGGCGACGGTCCGCGAGCCGATGGCGGTGAAACTCAAGCTGCCGCCGGCGGCGGCGCCGCTGTAATCGGCCATAGCCACGCCGCGAATTGCCCAGTCCACGGTCGCCGGCGTCCCGGCCTCCGGGGCGGCGCCGCTGAGGACGACGGTAAAGGTGATGGTGTCGCCCTCGTTGACCGCGCCGCGGTCCGCGATGACGGCAAAGGATCGATCGAACTCGCGGATGGTCGCCGCCAGGGGCGCCGGCGGCGTCCGGTTCGTCATCCCGGCCCCGCCCATGATGTTGCTAATGCTGAGCGCGAAGGCGCGATCCGGCGTGTTGTCCGTGCCGCCGTCCGGTCCCGCGACGCCTGCGCTGGTGGCGAAGGTAATGCTCTGCGCGAGGGGGTCGCCCGCCGCGAAAGTCAAACTCCCGCCCGGGAAACCGCCGCCCGCGAAATTAAAATCTCCCGCCCGCGCCGCCAGCGCGCTACCGGAGGCCATGCCCGTCACGGCCCAGCGCAGCGTCACCGGGGCCGTGGGCGCCGCGCTCAGGCTTACCCGGTAAGTCGCCAGCGCGCTCTCGGCCACTGTGGCCGGCCCGCTCAGCGATACCCGTATCTCGTCGTCGTCCGTGATGGTGATGGTGGCGGAGTCGGCAGCGGCGACCACGCCATTGGCGGTTTGCACTTCGTCCGAGAGGTTTTCGCTCAAGGCGAGCGTGAAGGTCTCGGCCGCCTCGCTCAGGTTGTCGTTCAAGATGGGCAGGTTGATGGCGGCGATGATCTGGCCGCCGCTGAAGCGCACCGTGCCGCTGGGCAGGGCGTTGCCGGCGAAGTCGGCGGCGACGGCGTGGGCGGCGCCGCTGCCGCTGGCGGTGACTCCCCACATGATGTCCACTGGCTGCGCCAAATCCATGCTCGCCGAGCGGGTGACGGTGATGGTGGCCGCGCCGCCTTCGGCGACGGTGGCGTCGGCGACTTCGATGGTGTGGGCGGCGTCAATCCAGTTGACGGTTACATCGGCCATGCCGCTGCCAGTGACGCTGCCGCCGCCGCTGGCCGGGGTAATGGCGCCCAGGGTGACGCGCAGGGTCTGGTCGGGGCTGTTGCTGTTCAGCGGGATGCTGTGCTGGATGCGTACGCGGATGTTGCCGCTGGTTTCGCCGGGGGCGAAGGTGAGGCTGCCGCCGCTCAGGTCGGTGAACATGCCGGCGGTGAAAGCGGCGTCGGTCCAGGCGACCGTGTAGGCCACCTGGATGGCCGCCGCCGAGCCGGTGCTGGCGCCGGCGAAGGAGACCGGGAACTCCACCGTTTCGCCCTCGTCCACCGTGGCCGGGCTGGGCGCGGCGATGGAGACGGTAATGGGATCGCTGGCGGCGATGTCGGCACTGGCCGAGGCCATGGTGTCGTGCAGCGTCGGGGCGGCGATGGCGCCGCCGCCGCTGGGATTGCCGAGGGTGATCAGGAAACGTTCGGCGGGCTCGTTCAGCATGTCGGCGCGGGCCGTGATGAGGAGATTCGCGCTGCTCTGGCCAGCAGCAATACTGACCGTGCCGCTGACGCCGAAGCCGGCGAAGTCCGCCGCCGCCGCCGGGACCACCGTCTGCGAGGCGGCGGGGTAGGAGATGGCCCAGTCCGCCGTCACCGCCTCGGTGGTGGTGACCGCCTCGGCGAAACTCACCGTGAAGGTGGCGGTTGCGCCTTCCGTCAAGGCGCTGCCCGGGGCGGCGATTTGCAGCGTCACCGGGCGGTCGCTTTCGCCTATGGTCACGGTAATGGCGGCGGGCAGTGCGATGCCGCCTTCGGAGGCAAGCGCGGCGGGGGTGGCGCTGAGCGAAAGGGTGAAGGTTTCTCCAGGCTCGCTCAGTGTGTCTTCCGCGGTGGCGATGGTGAAGGTCCGGGTGGTCTGGGTGCCGGTGAAGGTCAGTGCGCCGCCGGCGGGGGCCGCGCCGCCCGCGAAGTCGGCGGTGCTGGCGGGGTTGCCTGCGCCCGCGGCGTAAGCCCAGCGCAGCACGATGCCAGCGCCGGTAATTGCCGGGCCAGTGCGGGTGACAGTGTAGGTCGCGTTGCCGCCTTCGACAATGCTGGTGGCCGGGTTGGTAAAGGAGATGGTGTGCGCGGCGTCCACCCAGTTGACGGTGACATCGGCCATGCCGCTGCCGGTGGCCGTGCCGCCGCCGCTGCCTGCGGTGATGGCGCCCAGGGCGACGCGCAGCGTCTCGTCGGGGCTGGTACTGCCCAGTGTGGCGCTTTGCTCGATGCGTACGCGAATGTTGCCCTCGGTTTGGCCGGCGGGGATGGCGAGGCTGCCGCCAGTCAGGTCGGTGAACGCGCCGGTGGAAGTGGCGGTCCAGGCGACCGTGTAGGCCACCTGGATTTCCGCCGCCGAGCCGGCGGTTGCGCCGGCGAAGGAGACCGGGAACTCCACCGTTTCGCCCTCGTCCACCGCGGCCGGGCTGGGCGCGGCGATGCTGACTGTTATGGGATCGCTGGCGGCGATGGTGGCGTCGATCATGGCGGCGGTGGTGGACAACGCCGGCGCGGCGATGGCGCCGCCGCCGCTGGGATTGCTGAGGGTGACGGTGAAACTCTCGGCGGCCTCGTTCCGGTTGTCGGCAAGGGCGGTGATGAGGATGTCCACGCTGTTCATGCCGGCGGCGATGGTGGCCGTGCCGCTGGCGGCGCCGGGGCCAGTGGCGAAGTCCGCCACCGACGCCGGGACCACCGTCGGCGCGGCGGCGGGGTAGGAGATGGCCCAGGTCGCCGTCACCGCCTCGGTGGTGGCGACGGACTCCATGAAACTCACGGTGAAGGCGGCGGTTGTGCCCTCCGTCAAGGCGCTGCCGGGGCCGGCGATCTCCAGCGTCACCGGCCGGTCGCTCTCGCCGATGGTGACGTCGAGGTCGGAAGGCAGCGTGACGCCGCCTTCGGCGTTCAGCACGGCGGTGTCGCTGACGGCGCTCAGCGACACCGTGAAACTCTCGGCGGGTTCGCTGTCGGCGTCTTGCTCGGTGGCGATGACGAAGCTTTCTTCGGTCTCGCTGCCGGTGAAGGTCAGCGCGCCGCCGGCGGGGACCGCGCCGCCCGCGAAATCGGCGGCGTCGGCGGGGGCGGTAGCGCCCGCGGCGTAGGCCCAGCGCAGCACGATGCCGGCGCCCGCGATGGCCGGGCCAGTGCGGGCGACGGTGTAGGTGGCGCTTTCGCCTTCGGTAATGCTGGCGGGCGCGGTGGAAAAGGCGAAAACGTGGTCGGCGTCGCGGTAGTTGACCGTGGCCGTGCCGGTGTTGTCGGTAGTGGTGACCATGCCGCCGCCGGGGGCGGCGATGGTCACCGTGCCCAGGGTCACGGTCAGCGTGCGTGTGTCGCCCATGCCCAGGTCGGGATTGGAGGGAATGCGGATGAGGATGTCTCCTTCGGTCTCGCCGGCAGGGATTTCCAGGCTGCCGCCGGCCGGGTCGGGCGTACCGCCCATGGTGCCGCCGATGGCGGCGGTCCAGGCGACGGTGACCATGCCGGCGCTGGCCTGGTCCAGGGTGACGGTGAAGGAGGTGCTGCCGCCCTCTTGCACGGCGGGGGCGTCGGCGATGCTGACGGTGATGTCGTCGTTGTCGGCGACCATGACGCTGGCGGTGTCGCCGCCGGAGGCGTATTCCACCGCGCCGGCGCCGGTGCCGCTGAGGCGCAGGCCGCTGGCGCCCGCCGCCGCGCCGGTGAGGGTCAGCGTTTCGGCGGCCTCGTTCAGGTCGTCGTCGGTTATGGCGAGGGTGACGGTGCCCATGGTCATGGTGGCGCCCGCGGCGATGGTCAGCATGCCGCCAGTGGCGGTGGCGGCGATGCCGCTGGGGGCGGTGATGTCGTAGTCGTCGGCGGTGACGCCGGCGCCGCCGATGGCGAAGGGCACGATGGTGCTGACGCCCATGGCGCGGGTGCCGCCGGCGAGGGTGACGGTGAAGTCGCAGCTGTTGACGGGCGTGGCCTCGGCCACGCTGGCGGCGCAGCCGCTGGCGCGGGCGATGGCCACGGTGACCGGGTCGTCATCCTCGATAGTGGTGGTGTGCGCCGTGCCGTAGGCGGTGCCGCCGTCGGCGGCGGGGTCGGCAACGCTGACCTGTACGGTGAAGTCCTCGTCCGGCTCGTTCAGGTTGTCGCCGACGAGGGTGAGGGCGAAGGTTTGGCTGGTGCCGCTAGTGCCGAAACTCACGGTGCCGGTGCGGTCGGAGGCGTCCACGAAGTCGGCGTCGGCGGTGCTGCCGTGGGTGACCGTCCAGGTGACGTCGGTGGCCGTGGAAAAGGCGGTGCCGGCGAGGACGATGGTGTAGTCGCCGCTCTCCAGGTTGCCGTCGGTCTCGGTAAGGGCGGCGGGGCCGGTGACGGTCAGGGTGCGGGCGGCGGCGTCCGCGAAGCTGACGCCTACCGACGCGCTGTGGTCGGCGGCGGAGGTGGCGCGGGTGACGCTGCCGCCGTCGCCGTGCACGGCGGCGGTCGCGCCCAGGGTGACGGTCAGCGTCTGGTCGGGGGCGCTGTTGCCCAGGGCGGCGTCTATGGGCAGCGCCAGGTACAGGGTCAGGCTGGTGGTGGCGACGGCGAAGGTCAGGCTGCCGCTGGCGATGCCGGAGACATCGTAGCTGCCGCTGCTGGCAACGGTGTAAAGCACGACGATGTTCGCCGCCGAGCCGCTGGCGGCGCCGCTCAGGGTGACCTCGAACTGGGCCGACTGCCCTTCGGCGACGGTGGCCGGGGTGCCGGCGGCGCGGGCGATGGAATAGGTGATGGGATCGCTGGCGGCGATGGTGGCGGTGGCGGTGGCGGTGGCGATCACGCCGCCGCTGGGGTTGCTGAGCGTGAAGGTCAGGGTTTCGGCGGCCTCGTTCAGGTTGTCGGCGGCGATGGCCAGGGTGACGGT
>RKSI01000132.1 GCA_007570905.1 Gammaproteobacteria bacterium | reverse complement strand
TTCGCACAAAATTGCGGGTTTTTTCGATGAATTCGTAAAATTCTCGAAAAAAGTCGACCTCGGCGGATGAAAGTGCGGCCGCTTGTAAAAGCGCATGTCAGGTGTGAGTTGCCCCGCCGCAGCGACAAAAGCGCGAAGGACCGCATCCCGATTCGGTTATTTTGCGGTGATGCGGCGCTCACTACTCGGGTTGAACAAGTGAATGCGGCCGGGGTTGACGGCGAGGTTGATGGCATCGCCCGGGGCCAACGTTTGGCCTTCATCGTGCGCGATTTGCAGGATGATTGTTTGCTCGCCGAGCTTGGCGTGGACGATGACCGCACCGCCGGTCGGCTCGGTGAATTCAACCGTGGCCGCAATCGGCAGGGCATCGCCGGCTACGGCCGCGCTTAACATGAGGTCGTGCGGGCGGATGCCGTAGAGGATTTTGCCGACCGGCGCGGCGCCCGCGGGCAGCGGAAACTTCCGGCCGTCGATGATGCAAACTTTTTCATCACTGCCATCGATAACGCCATCGAGTATGTTGATTTCCGGCGAACCGATGAAAGTGGCGACATAACGGTTAGCCGGCGCCAGATAGACTTCATCCGGCGTGCCGATTTGCTCGATGCCGCCGTCTCTCATGACCATGATGCGGTCGCCCATGGTCAGCGCTTCGATTTGGTCGTGGGTGACATAAATGGTCGTGGTCGACAGCGAAAGGTGCAGCGATTTGATTTCGCCGCGCACCTTGCTTCTTAATCTCGCGTCCAAGTTGGACAGCGGCTCGTCGAACAAAAACACGCGCGGATTGCGCACCATAGCCCGGCCCATGGCCACGCGCTGGCGCTGGCCGCCGGACAGTTGCGCCGGTCGGTGGTTGAAATGTTGCGCCAAGCCGAGGATGCCGGCCACCTCGCGCACCCGGCGGTCGATGTCGGCGGCCGGCAGTTTGCGAATCTTCAAACTGAACGCGAGGTTTTCATACACGCTCATCAGCGGATACAGCGCGTAGTTCTGAAACACCATCGCCACATCGCGCTCGCGCGGGTGAATGTCGTCCACCGGCCGGCCGCCGATGCGGATGCTGCCGGCGTCCTGGCGCTCGAGTCCGGCGATGATGCGAAGCAGCGTGGACTTGCCGCAACCCGATGGCCCGAGCATGACCAGAAACTCGCCCTCATTAACCTCGAGGTTGACGCGGTTCAGCACGCCGACATTCGCGTAACTTTTGCTGATGTCGCGACAGATGACTTGGGACATGATTAAAGCGTTGTCGTATCGAGCAGGCCGGAATCGTCCGCCAAGTCGAGAATGGTGAAGCGGTCGCGGATAAACCGCGCGCCTCGAATCGCCTCGGCGTAGAACGCCGCATCAAACCCCAAATCTTGCGGCGACATGGGCGCGCCGGCGGCGGTGAGCGGCGCCGCGACTTCTTCCGCGCTTAGCATCACGGCGCGCATCGGCGCGGTGAAATCGTCCCAGTGCGCGGCCAGATGCGTGTTCCACTTTTCCGCCGCGCGCGCATCGAGCGCCTTGGCCGCATAACAAGCGGCGTACTCGGCGGCGTTGTCGCGGCCGAACCGGCGCGCGAAGAACGCCTCATCGAGATTGGCAAAACGAATTACCGGCGGCGCATCGGCGCGCAGGATGCGATTTTGCAATCGGCAAATCGACAGTGTCGCCACGCCGACTTGTTCGCCGTGCAATGTGCCCGGATGCGCATCGCCGGCGAACATGTCGAGATAGTGCGAGACCATGTGCTCGGCCATGCTGCCCGGATGCGTTGTGCCGACCACCGCGCTGCCCAAGCCGTTCAGCGCGCAGGTGCGCACCAGCGATGCCATGACATCGAGGTCGCGCTCGCGCAAGCGGTGCGCGTTGGCGAACAGCGATTCTTCGTCATATGCGAGCAACTGATACGGCACATCGCTATACGGCGTGCCGTGAAATGCGCGCGACAACAGCCAGTCGACCTGCGCGGTGGTGCGGCAGACGACATCGGACAGCGCGCTGTTAATTAAGCGCTGCGGACAGCCGGCCAAGATTTGCAAATCCACGAATACGCCGCGGGCGTTATGCGCCGGCAGCGAGCGTTTGATGCCGGTGTCGGTGAGCGATGCGGTGCCGGTGGTGTAGGCGTTCATCGGCGAGGTGGGGAACACCGAATAACTTTTGCCGGCAAGGAACGATGCGTATTTCACCAAGTCGCTGACGGTGCCGGAGCCGACCGCGACCAACGCATCGGCGTGGCGCGTTTGCCCCCGCAATCGTTCGGCGGTGTCGACGGTGGATTTTGGATTGCGCAGGATGAGCGTTCCGCAATCACCGCCGATGTTCGATGTCACGCGCGCGCCCAAAATCGCTTCGGTGGTCGAATCGCAGACGACGCAAATTTTCCCGTTGCCGTGCAACTTGCGCACTAATTCGCCCTCAGCGCCGTCCAAGGTTTCGCGCACTTCGATGGCGCGGATGGGGATGCGCAAAGGCGCGCCGGAGGCGTCGCGCCAGTCGCCGTCGACGAGTTCGCGCAACACGCCGCGGTAATCGCGGCCGGGGTTTTGGCCGCGCTTCATGTCGAGTTGCGCGCCGACTTGGCCGCGGGATACAACTTGCGATACGCGTCGAGCAATCGCGCATACTCGTCCGCGTTTTCGCCCGGTTGGAAGCGGGCGGTGA
>RKSI01000164.1 GCA_007570905.1 Gammaproteobacteria bacterium | reverse complement strand
CGTCTTTTTTCAGGTTGCGAAGAACCTGCGCCGGCGCCTCGTCGGTCCAGTCCGACAGCACCACGGCGTAATCGCGGTCGGCTGCGACGGCCTCCTTTTCAGGATGGAAAATCAGCGCGCCATAGACGCCGCGCTGTTCCTGCAGGCCGCTGTGCGAGTGATACCAGTAGGTGCCGGCGTGGGTCACCTTGTATTGATAGGTGAACGACGCGCCGGGCGCGATGGGCTGCGTCGTCAGCCACGGCACGCCGTCCTGGTCGTTGGGCAGCAGAATGCCGTGCCAGTGCACCGAACTTTCCTCGTCGAGCCGGTTGTGGAAAGTGACGCGCAGCGTGTCGCCGACGGCGGCCTCTATGGTCGGCGCCGGAATCCGCCCGCCGATGGCGAGCGCCTGCGCCGGTTTGCCGCTGAACTGCACGCTGATAGTGTCAATGTCAAAGGCGTACTCAACCAGCGCCGCGCGCGCGCCGCCCGCCGCCGCCAGCAACAGCGCCGCGGCTGTGATGCAGAATGTTTTCATGGCCCCCCGATTATAACGCCGCGGCCTGGCTTTTCCGGGCTGCGTCGTTCGTTTTCAGGGGCGCCGCGGAAGCAAATCAGGCGTGCGCCTGCCTGCGGTTGGCGCCGCTGCGGGCTGTTGCGGCGTGTGCGGAAGCCGCGCGCCATCGGTGAACGCCCGCAGCCCCGCGTGTATCCGCGCAATGAAACCCCGCGCACCGGCCCGGCGCGCGGGGTTTCGCGTTGGCGTCAGAGGTTGTAGCCCTTCTCGTCGTACTGGTTGATGTCGAGACCCTCGGTCTCTTCGTCTTCGTCCACGCGCAGGCCGACCAGCATTTTCACAATTTTCAGCGCGACCCAGGTGGCGACCGCGGTCCACACCAGAACCGCGGCCACGCCCATGAACTGCACGCCGAGTTGGCCGCCCATCGTCATGCCGTCGGCATAACCGGCGCCGCCCCAGCTTTCGGCGACAAACACGCCGCACAATATCGTGCCGAGCGCGCCGCCGACGCCGTGCACCGGGAACACATCCAGCGAGTCGTCAATCTTGAAGGTGCGCTTAATCATGTTGGTTGCGATGAAGCACAGCGTGCCGGCGCTGACGCCGATAATCAGCGCCCCCAGCGGGCCGACAAAGCCCGACGCCGGGGTGATGGTGCCAAGCCCCGCGACCATGCCGGTAACGATGCCGAGCACGCTCGGCTTGCCGTGGCGCACCCACTCCAGCGCGGCCCAGGTCAGCGACGCCGCCGCTGCGCTGATGTGCGTGACCAGCATCGCCATGCCGGCGTCGCCGTTGGAGGCGACCGCGCTGCCGGCGTTGAAGCCGAACCAGCCGACCCACAGCATGCCGGCGCCCGTCACCGTCAGCGTCAGGTTGTGCGGCGGCATCGGCGTCGCCGGGAAGCCGGTTCGCTCCTTCAGCACCAGCGCCGCCACCAGCGCGGCGACGCCGGCGGTGATGTGAACCACGGTGCCGCCGGCAAAGTCCAGCAGCCCGGCCTCGCCGAGCCAGCCGCCGCCCCAAACCCAGTGGCACACCGGGAAATAAACCAGCGTCAGCCACAGCAGGCTGAACAGCAGCATTGATGAATACTTGATGCGCTCGGCGAAGCCGCCGACAATCAGCGCCGGCGTGATAATCGCGAAAGTCAGTTGAAACATCACAAACACCGTCTCCGGCAGCGTGCCGGAAAGGGTGTCGCGGCCAATGCCGGCGAGCCATGCCTTGTCCAGCCCGCCGATCCAGGCGTTGACGGCGCCGCCGTCGGAAAACGCCAGGCTGTAGCCGTAAATCAGCCACACAATAGAGGCCAGGCAGGTGATGGTGAAACACTGCATCAGCACCGACAGCACATTCTTGGCCCGCACCAGGCCGGCGTAGAACAGCGACAGCCCGGGGATGGTCATGAACAGCACCAGCGCCGTGGAAGTCAGTATCCAGGCGGTGTCGCCGGTGTTCAGTTCCTGGGCCTGTGCCGCCGCCGGCAGCATCAGGCCCCACAAAATAACCGGTAATTTTTTCATTTCTGTCAGCCTCCTGTGTCAAATGGCGTCGTCGCCGACTTCGCCGGTGCGTATTCGCACGGCCCGTTCCATGGCGAGGACAAAAATTTTGCCGTCGCCGATCTTGCCGCTGTTGGCGGTTTTGGAAACCGCCTCTACGGCGGCGTCCACCTGGTCGTCGGTTACGGCGATTTCCAGTTTCAACTTGGGGAGAAAATCAACCACATATTCGGCGCCGCGGTAGAGTTCGGTGTGCCCCTTCTGGCGCCCGAATCCCCTGGCCTCGGTGACCGTCATGCCGCGCACGCCCGCATCGAACAGCGCCTGCTTGACCTCTTCCAGTTTGAAAGGTTTGATGATTGCGGTAATCAACTTCATGCTTCACTCCTTCGGGCGGCGTTGAGTCGCGCCCCTGCCATGTAATAATCAAGAATTGTGCCAATCGGCGAAAGGACGCCCCGGCGCGGTTTTCAGCGCCGCCAAAGTTTGCGACGGCCCGCCGGATGCCCCGCCGGATGCCGGCGGTGCGCCCCGGCGGGGCAGGTGGTGGTGCGAAAGTCACCACCGAATGCGCGGCGCACATTTCAAGATACTCAATCAGCCGTGGTTTGCCGTACGGATTGAGTTCGCAGCCGGCGTCCGCATACAGCAG
>RKSI01000216.1 GCA_007570905.1 Gammaproteobacteria bacterium | reverse complement strand
GTGTAGGTATGCGAGTTGCCGCCGATGACCACTTGATTGGCGCCGGCTTGCACGCCGGCGCCGATGGCGATGCCGCCGGCACCGGTGACGCGCGCGTTGCGGCCGAGCGCGCTGCCGTTGCTGGCGGTGCTTTGCGCCTGCGCGCCGATGGCGATGCTGTAAGTGGCGGTGGCCGCGGCGTTGGCCCCAAACGCGACGCTGCGGTCGGCCCCGGCGCGCGCGTTGTAGCCGACTGCGGTGGCGCGCGATGCGGCGGCTACCGGCGCCGGCAGATTGCTCTCATCCAGCCCGGAGACCGCGTCCAACGCGCTGATTTCATACACCCGGTTGGCGATGACGACCAAGTTGTGGTCCGGGAAGTTGTCGCGGATGTCCGCGGCGCGTCGCGCGGCGTCGGCCAGGTAGTCGGCCACGCTGTCGTAGTTGGAGTAGATGTTGCCGAGCGTGCCGGCGCGGCTGGAAGCGCCGAGCGCGACGCTGCGCTCGCCCAAGGCCTGCGCGTCATGCCCGAAAGCGCTGCTGCGGGTGCCGAGGGCGAAGGCGAAGTGGCCGGTCACGGTGCTGCGGTCGTCGGCCTGCGCGTTGCGCCCGAAAGCGCTGCTGCGGGTGCCGGTGGTAATCGCGCGCTGCCCGACGGCGGTGCTGCGCTCGCCAGCCCGGGCGCCGGCGCCGATGGCGGTGCTGCGCTCGCCGGAGGCGCGGCTGCCCGCGCCCACCGCCAACGCATCACCGGCGCCGCTGAGCGCGCCCGGCGGCGCATGCACCACAGCCGGCAGGTTGGCGTCGGTCAGGGTGGTCACCGCTTCCAAGTCCGCCACCGCGTATAACTTGCCAGCGATGACGACATGCGTGTTGGCGCCGCGCAGCGGGGTGTCGGCCGTGTAGGCCGCGGCGTCGGCGTAGGTCGGCAGGGCTTCGAGCGCGCTGGTGGCATACACCCGGCCGGCGATGATGACATGCCCATGGTCGGTGCGCGCGGCGTCGGCAAAATACGCCTCCGCGTTGGCATAACGCCAGTCGGCTCGGAGGCCGCCGGCGACGGCGTCAGCGCCGACCGCCACGCCTTTTGCGCCATGCGCCTGGGCGTCGACACCAACCGCGACCGCGTCCTCGGCGGATGCCCAAGCGCTCAAGCCGACCGCGGTGCTGTCGCGCGCGGACGCCACGCTGTTCGTGCCGAGCGCGGTGCTGGCCTCGCCGCCGGCCAGGGCGTAGTGCCCGAGCGCGGTGGCGTAGTCGCGGGTGGCTTGCGCGCTGTCGCCGATGGCGGTGGCGCGCGCGACGCCAAGCGCACTCAACCGCGCCGCCAGCCGCGTGCGAATGCCGGCGCGGAAGGTCGCCCCGGCCTCGGTGTCGGCCGACAACCGCGCATCAGCGCGCTCGCCGGCGGTGAAGTATTGGTCGCAGTCGGCGACAAAACCTTCCCGGTCATCGGTGTAGTCCGGCTCATGCGCGCACGCGACCAATTCGCCGTAGCCGCCGGTTTCCGGAATCACCTCCTCCAGGGATTGACCGGCCGCCAACCGGGCCACACGCGCGTGATGCCCAAACGCCGAACTGCGCGCGCCGACGGCGACCGCGAGGCTGCCGGCCACGGTGGTGCGGTCGCCGTAGCCGAGGCCGTCGGTACCGACCACGGTCGCGCGCCGGCCATGCGCGTGGCTGAAGCCGCCGACCACGACGGCGCGTTCGCTATAACTTCGCACATTCGCGCCGACGGCGGCGCCGCGCGTGCCGAAGGCGCCGGCATACTGGCCGACGGCGGTGGAATCGCGCCCGCCGGCAAACGCCGCGGCGCCGACCGCGGTGGCGTCAAAATTCTTCGCCCTGGCTGAGTCGCCGAGGGCGGTGGTGGCGAAACGGGTTTGCACCGACCGCGGCAGGGTGTTTTCGGACAGCGTGCCGGCGGTGTGGAGCGAATTCAGCACCGAGGCGAGATAGGTTTCATCGTCGATTTCCACATACAGTGTGGTCGTGATTTCACCGATGCGGGAGAAGAAGGTGTCGTAGTCGGCGAACCAGAGGGAGATGTTGTCGTCGGTGAGCCCGCCTGCGGTCGCCGCGTGAAACGCCTCGAGCCGAAACGGTTCGTAAAGCCCTTCGTCGATGATGACGAATCGATGGTCGGTGCGGTCGTTGTTGCCCAGATAGGCGGCAACATCGTCGTATTCCGGGATGCCGGTCGGCGTCTCATCCGCGCCTACGCCGGCTTCCAGCGCATGGCCGGCTGAGATGCTGAACAGGAATAGCAGCAGAAATGCCGGTAAACCCTTGATTTTTATGGACTTAATTGCGGGGGGGGGGGGTGACTGCTCGCCACATGCGCCCCGCCATGCGGATGAGGGCGCGCAATGGCGCCGGGTATGCGGCGACCGCGGCCGCCCGTGCGGACGCGACGCGCCCATGCTCGATGGTGTTCATTTCAGTTCCCCCGATGTTGGTGTTGGGTTAAAGGTGATACCACGCATATGCCCCGCGGATGAGGCGGCGCGGCTTGTAGCGCAAAAACCCGTCGATTACAAGCGCGTCAATCGATAAATTTTCTCGTTCAACGAATCCAGCCCGCGCGCGGCCAGGTTGCCGACGATGTCGGGGCCGGTGGATTGGGTGATGATGTCGACGGTGAAGTGGGCGGCGAATAACTCGCGCACCTCGGATTCC
>RKSI01000070.1 GCA_007570905.1 Gammaproteobacteria bacterium | reverse complement strand
GAGCGCGGTGATGGCCGGGGCGTCGTCGTCGGTGACGGTGACGGCCACGACGTCGGCGGCGCTGCCGGCCGCGCGCGGGGACTTGGTGGCGGTGCCGGTGAGGCGGAAGTAATAGGTGCGCGAGAACGGCGCGGTGGCCAACTGCGGCGCGGTGAAGGTGGCTTGCGACTGGCCCAGCGTTGCGCTCGCGGCGGACGGCGTGCCGCTGGCGGAGGTCAGCGCGCCGACATAATTGCCGCCGCTGGTCACCTCGGCCGCGGCCGGGCTATTGGAGGCGACTTGCACCCAGGCGTAGGCCAGCGTGCTGTCGGCGGCGTCGGTGGCGGCGCGGAGCACCGTGCCGGCCAGGGTCACGGCCGCGCCTTCGGCGACGTTCTGGTCAGTACCGGCCGCGACGGTCGGCGCCGGGGTGGAGTCGAGCGTGGTGACGGTCACATGGTCGTCGTCGCTTTGCCCGGTCTGGTCGTCGGTGACCCGGAGGCGGAAATACACGTCGCCGGCGGCGGACGGGGCGGTGAAACTGACGCTCGCGGTGTTCGCGCCGGTCAGGGTGAGCGGGTCGGTGGTGACGGCGGTGTCGCCGCCGGCGGTGGTGACTTGTGTCCACGCATAAGTCAGTTCGGTGTTCGCCGTGCCGCCGCCGTTGGCGCTGGCGGTGCCGTCCAGAGTGACCGCCTGCCTGTTGGCAACCGAGCGGTCGCCGCCGGCGTTGGCTTCCGGCGTGCCTTGTTTGTCCAGCACGGTGATGATGACGGCGTCGGAAGCCATCAGCCCCTGCGCGTCGGTGACGGTGAAAGTCAGCGTGTGCGCCCGCTTGCGCTCGGCGGCGGGGATGTCGGCGGGCCAATCCACGGAGGGGGTGAGCGTGGCCGGGTTGTTGATGGTGACGCCGGTTTCCGGGCTCACCGTCCATGCATAACTCAGCCCGGTCCCCGGGGTGTTGCCCGGGTCGGTGGCGGTGGCGGTGAGCGCGGTGCCGGTCGCGCCCTCGTCCTCGGTGGTGGTGTCGTCGGCCGGCACGGTGATGGTCGCCACCGGCGGCTCGACATCGTCGATGGTGACGGTCAGCACCGCCGTCCCCTGGTTGTTGCTGAAGTCGGTTTTGCTCGCCGTGACGGTCAGGCGGAAGTGATATTCCGTTGCCGAATTCACATCCGGGGCGGTGAAGGTGGCGGCCGCGGCGGCGGGGTCGGCGTGCGTGATGCTGATGGGATTGGTGGTCTCAACCGTCGCGCCGGTGTTGTCGGTGACATGGGCCCAGGCGTAAGCCAAGGTGGCGTCGGAGTGGCCGGCGACGATGGCGGAGCCGGTGAGATTCACGGTGGCGAGGGTGAGGCTGCCGTCGGCCAGCGTGCCTTCGTCACGGGTAATCGGCAACACCGTGACCACCGGCGCCGGCAACAACTGCGGAATGATGGTTTGCATGGCGGAGGCGGCCGTGGTGCTGACGGACGCGGGGCCGCCGGCGCCGTCGGGGGTGACGGAATCCAGCGTGACGGTCAGCGCTTCATTGCCGAGGTCGCTGTCAGTCAAGATTTGGAGGGTGATTGTCCCGGTCTGCTGCGGGTGGTTGTCGGCCAGCGTGGTCGGATACGCGCTGACGCCGGGGATGACGATGCTGCCGCCGTTGGGGTCGGTGTAATCGCTCCCCGCGATGGCAGTGCCGCCGACCATGTAAGCGACGGTCAAGCCGCCTTGGTTGGGGTAATTGCTCGGCGGGCTGCCGGGGGTATAGTCGACCGACACGGTGAAAGTCGCCATGCCGCCCTCGCGCACTTCGGTGGTGCCGGCGCTGATGGAGACCACCGTGGCCTCGGCCGCGGGGTTGGGGACGGTGGCGGTGAGCGCGCGGTCGGCGGTGGCGGCCGGCAAGCCGACCGGGTTGCCGCTGGCGGAGGTGACGCTGAGCGTGGTAATCACCACGGTCTCGCCGGCTTCGGCGAGGTAGTCGTCCTGCGCGGTTAAGGTGACGAGCGCGGAGGCCTGGCTGTCGGCGGCGACGGTCACTTCGCCGTAGCCGCCCCGCGCCAACTCGGTTGCGCCACCCGAGTACGGCGCGTTGTAGCCGCTGGGGTAGGTGAAGTCGCGCCCGGCGTCGCTGCCGGCGCCGAATTCCGCGGTGCCGCCGAGGCGGTATTGGATGGTCACCAGCGCGCGCGCGCCAAAGGCCGGGGCGGCCTGGAACTGGAACGCCATATCGGCGCCCTCGGCGACATTCTGCGCGCGGGTGGTGGCGGCGACGCCGTTGAACACGGACACGAAAGTTTGCGCGTCGTTGTCGTTGAGCGTGAGCGCGTGCGCCGTGCCGCTGGTGTGGCCGGTGGCCGCGGCGTTGATGCTGAACGACTCATGCGGCTCGGCCACGGCGTCGCCGACCACGGTGAGGGTGAAGGTTTGCGTCGGGCGCATGGCCGGGTCGGTGTTGGCGCAATTCCAGCCGGTGCCGGATTGGGTGAAGTCCACCGTGCCGGTGATGGCGGTGAAGTCATCGCCGGCGGTTGTGCCGGCCACCGTCCAGGTGACCTCGGTGTCTTCGGTCAGGCCGTTGCCGGAGCAGGTGATGGTGTAGTTGCCGCTGGCGAAGTCGGCTTCGGTCTCGGTGAGGGTTGCGGGGCCGGTGACGGTGAAAGTCGCGGCGGCCGGGGCGGCTTGGACGGTGACA
>RKSI01000196.1 GCA_007570905.1 Gammaproteobacteria bacterium | reverse complement strand
TGAACGGCGCCTGAAAAGCGCCCGCCCGCCGTCAGGCGACGCGGTCGGGCAGTTCGGCGCCGTCAAGCCACGCGCGCAGGTTTTTCAGCACGCGCCGCCCCATCGCAATCCGCGTCTCGCGCGACGCGCTGCCCAGGTGCGGCAGCAGCACCGCGTTTTCCAGTTCCAGAAAGCCCGGGTCAAGGTTCGGCTCGCCTTCAAAGACATCCAGGCCGGCGCCGGCAATCACGCCTTTTTTCAGCGCCTCAATCAGCGCCCGGTTGTCAATCACATCGCCGCGCGCGGTGTTAATCAGGAACGAACCGGGTTTCATCAGCGCGATGCGCTCGCGGTTCATCAGGTGCCGGGTTTTCTCGCCGCCGGGACAGTGCAGCGACAGGAAGTCGGCGTCGGGTATCATCTGTTCCAGCGTCGGGTACGAGGTGGCGCCGACTTCGCGAACCGCCTTTTGCGGCGGCTCGAACGGGTCGTGGAACAGGATCTTCATGCCGAAGCCGAAGTGCGCGCGCCGCGCGACGGCGCAGGCGATGCGCCCGAAACCGACCAGCCCCAGCGTCTTGCCGGTGACCCTGGTGCCGAGCAGATGTGTCGGGCGCCAGCCTTTCCACGAGTTGCTGCGGACATGGCGCTCGCCCTCGCCGATGCGCCGCGCCGTCGTCAGCATCAATATCATGGCGATGTCGGCGGTGCAGTCGGTCAGCACTTCGGGCGTGTTGGTCACGCTGATGCCGGCTTTCTTTGCGGCGTCCAGGTCAATGTGGTTGAAGCCGACGCCGAAGTTGCCGAGAAACTTGCAGCGGATGCCGCTTGCGCCGAGCGTTTCGGCGTCCATCGGGTCGGTCACCGTCGGCAGCACGCAGTCGGCGCCGCGCAGCGCGTCTTGCAGTTGTTCGCGCGACATCGGGCGGTCTTCCTCGTTGAGGCGCACATCGGCGCACATCTCGCGCAATTCGTCCTCTACGACGGACGGCCAGCGCCGCGTCACGATGACGGTGGGTGTTTTGCTCATGGCGGTCTCCTTTGCGGTGGCTGTTATGCGTGCACTTATTTGCGCTCTTTCAGCACTCTGGCCATCGTTGAACCCAGTTCCGACGGGTTCGGCGCGATGACGACGCCGGCGTTTTTCAGTATATCCGTCTTCTCGGCGGCGCTCTCGCCCTTGCCCGAGACGATGGCGCCGGCGTGGCCCATGCGCCGGCCCTTCGGCGCCGTCAGCCCGGCCACATATGCGACAACCGGCTTGGTCATGTAATTGCGGATGTATTCGGCGGCTTCGGCCTCCTGCGGGCCGCCGATTTCGCCGATCATCATCACCGCGCGGGTTTCAAGGTCGGTCTCGAACATCTCGAGGATGTCGCGGTGCGAACTGCCGTTGATCGGGTCGCCGCCGATGCCGACGCTGGTTGAAATGCCGATGCCCGCGGCCTGCATTTGCGACGCCGCCTCGTAGCCGAGCGTGCCGGAGCGGGCGACGACGCCGATGTTGCCGGCCTTGTAGATGTGGCCGGGCATGATGCCGAGCATCGCCTTGCCGGGGCTGATGGTGCCGGCGCAGTTGGGGCCGGTCAGCACCATTTTGCGCTCGCGGCGGTAGCGGCGCATGAAGCGCTTGACGCGCATCATGTCCAGCGCCGGAATGCCGTCGGTGATGGCGACGCAGTAGCGGATGCCGCCGTCGGCGGCCTCCATGATGGAGTCGGCGGCGGCGGCGGCGGGCACGAACAGCACGCTGGCCTCGGCGCCGGTCTCGCGCACCGCGTCCTTGACGGTGTTGAAGACCGGCTTGCCGAGGTGGTCGGAGCCGCCCTTGCCGGGCGTCACGCCGCCGACGATGCGGGTGCCGTATTCCATCATCTCCTTTGAGTGGAAGGTGCCGATCTTGCCGGTGAAGCCCTGCACGATGACGCGGGTTTTTTCGTCTAACAATATGGACATGGTCGGTTTCTCCAGGGCGTCAGCGCCGGTTGGCGGCCTCGACCGCCTTGTGGGCGGCCTCGCCGAGCGTTTCGGTGGAGACCAGCGGCAGGCCGCTGTCTTTCAGCATCTTGCGCCCGACCTCCACATTGGTGCCGGACAGCCGCACCACCAGCGGCACTTTCAGGTCGATGGACTGGACGGCCTGAATCAGGCCCTCGGCAATCCAGTCGCAGCGGTTGATGCCGGCGTAGATGTTCACCAGCATCGCCTTGACGCCCTTGTCTTGCAGCACCAGTTCAAACGCCTTGGCGACGCGCTCCGGCGACGCGCCGCCGCCGATGTCGAGAAAGTTGGCGGGTTCGCCGCCGGCGTGCTTAATCATGTCCATCGTCGCCATCGCCAGGCCGGCGCCGTTAATCATGCAGCCGATGCTGCCTTCAAGGCCGACATAACTGAGGTCGTGGTCGGAGGCGCTGGTCTCGCGCGGGTCTTCCTGCGACTTGTCGCGCATCTCGGAGATTTCCGGGTGGCGGAACAGCGCGTTGTCATCCACGATCATCTTGGCGTCGAGCGCGATGAGTTCGCCGCCTTTGGTGATGACCAGCGGATTGACCTCGACGAGGCTGGCGTCGGACTTGATGAGCGCGCGGTAGCAGCCGGTGATGGCGCGGATTGCGTCTTTCAGCAGTTCCTTCGGGATGTTCAGCGCGAACGCGAGTTCGGCGGCCTGAAAGCGGCGCAGGTCCACCGCCGGGTCTATCGGCACGCGCACGATGGAGTCGGGGCGCTCGGCGGCGAGTTCCTCAATGGCCATGCCGCCGTTGGCCGAGGCGACGGCGACGATGCGCTCGGTGGCGCGGTCGAGGACGAAGGCCAGGTAGAGTTCGCGGTCTATGTCGGTGCCGGCCTCAATATAGACTTTCTCGACTATCTTGCCCTGCGGCCCGGTCTGCGCCGTGACCAAGCGCGTGCCGATCATGTCGTTGGTGGCCTTTTGCACCTCTTCCTCGCTCTTGCACAACTTGACGCCGCCGGCCTTGCCGCGCGCGCCGGAATGAATCTGCGCCTTGACGACGCACGCCGGCGTGCCCAGCTGGTTGTAGCAGGTGGTCGCCTGCGCCGGGCTGTACGCCAGTTTGCCGGCGGCGATGGGGACGCCGTATTTTTGCAGTATCTCCTTCGCCTGGTATTCGTGTATGTCCACTGGTCTGGTCTCCTGTCCCGGCGGCGCCGGGCGCGGTGTTGTTGGCCGGGTTTGCGCTGCCGGCTTAGCGTTGTTTGGCCTCTATGACTTCGGCCATCTTGACGACATTCTCGGCCATGCGCGCCGATGCCGCGTCTATCATCTTGCCGTCGAGCGACGCCGCGCCGCGGCCTTCGGCGGCGGCCTTCCCGAGTTCCTCGAGTATCCGGCGCGCCTTGTTGAGTTCGGCCTCGGGCGGCGAGAACACCTCGTTGGCGAGCGCGATTTGCGACGGGTGTATCGCCCACTTGCCCTCTACGCCGAGCGCCGCGGCGCGGCGCGCCGCCAGCGTGTAGCCTTCGGCGTCGTTGAAGTCGCCGAACGGCCCGTCTATCGGGCGCAGCCCCCAGGCGCGGCACGCCACCGTCATCCGCGTAATCGCCGCGTGCCACTGGTCGCCGGGGTAGTCCGGGTTGAGGCCGCCGATGTTGACGGTGCGCGCGCGGTTGCTGGCGGCGTAGTCGGCGACGCCGAAATGCAGCGCCTCAAGCCGCGCGCACGGCGACGCCGCGATGCGCTCCACATTGGCCATGCCGAGCGCCGTCTCTATCAGCGCCTCAAGGCCGATGCGGTGGCCGATGCCCTTCGCTTCCTCTATTTGCGACACCATCACATCCACGGTGTAGAGGTCGTCGGGCACGCCGACCTTGGGGACCAGGATGGTGTCGAGGTGCCGGCCGGCCTGTTCCACGACATCCACGACATCGCGGTACATGTAATGCGTGTCGAGGCCGTTGATGCGAACCGACACGGTCTTGCCGGAGTTTTTCCAGTCGAGCGTGTTGAGCGCCTCGATGATGTTCTTGCGCGCCTGCAACTTGTCGTCGGGGGCGACGGCGTCTTCCAGGTCGAGGAACACATAGTCGGCGTCGCAGGCGAGCGCCTTCTCTATCATGCGCGGGTTGGAACCGGGCACCGCCAGTTCGCTGCGCTGCAAGCGCTCGCGCGCCGGTTCAAAGCGTGTGTGGCTCATGGTGTGCTCCGTCAGCGCCGCACGATGCGGCCTTTTTTGCCTTTCTTCTTCGGCGCCGGTTTGGCGCTGCTGAGTTTCACTTTCAGCGGCGGCGCGGTGCGGCGGTAGTATTCCAGCGCGGCGCCGACGCCCGCGCCCGGCTGCACGCGCAGCCCGGCGTCGCGCATCGCCATCTCGGCGGCGGCCAGCGCCGCCAGCACCGACGCCTCGTTGTGGTCGCCCAGGTGGCCGATGCGAAACGCCTTGCCCGCCAGCACCGACAGCCCGGCGCCGAGCGACAGGTTGTAGCGGTGGTAGGCGATTTCAATGACATCGCGCGCGTCAAAGCGCGGCGGCACGCGGATGGCGCTGACGGTGTCGGAATGCCACTTCGGCGCCTTCGCCACCAGTTTCAGGCCCCATGCGTCCACCGCGCGGCGCACGCCCTCGGCGAGGCGGCGGTGGCGCTTGAAGATGTTTTCCAGGCCTTCCTCTTCCAGCAGGATTTGCAGCGAGCGCTTGAGGCCGTGCAGCAGCGGAATGGACGGCGTGTAAGGGAAGAAGCCGTCCTTGTTGGCGTTGATGTGGTCCTGGATGTCGAGAAAACACCGCGCGCATTTGGCGCTGTTTCTGGCGCGCAGCGCGCGGCGGCTGAAACAGACGATGGCCATGCCCGCCGGCAGCATAAAGCCCTTTTGCGAGCCGCTGACGGCGACATCCACTTCCCAGTCGTCCATGCGGAAGTCTATGCTGGCGATGGAACTGACGCCGTCCACATACAGCATCGCCGGGTGGCCGACGGCGTTCATCGCGCGGCGCAGGCCGGCGATGTCGCTGGTGACGCCGGTGGCGGTCTCGTTGTGGCACACCATCACGGCCTTGATTTCGTTTTTGGTGTCGCGTTCAAGGCGGCGCTTGAAGCGCTCAACCGGCACGCCTTCGCCCCACGGCACATCAATCGTCTCTACATCAAGGCCGATGCGAACCGCGAGATCCCACCACAGATGGCTGAACTGGCCGAAGCGCGATGTCAGAACCTTGTCGCCCGGCGACAGCGTGTTGCTGAGCGCGACTTCCCAGCCCGCGGTGCCGGTGGCCGGAAACAGGAAGGTGCGCCCGGTTTCGGTCTTGAAAACGCGGTTGACATCTTGCAGCAGCGGTTTCGTCAGTTTGGCGAAATCGGGGCGGCGGTGGTCTTCCTGCGGAATGTTCATCGCGTTCTGAATCGAGACCGGAATGTTGGTCGGGCCCGGCACGAACAGGAAATTGCGTCCTGGCATGGTGGTTTGGTCCTCTGTGGTTGTGACTTGTCGTCGTTGGTTTTGTGGAATTGTCGTCGGTTTTGTGGCGAATTGAAGCCCGGCTGTCGCGCCCGGCAAAGGCCGCTGCGGGGGCGCAATTATGCCCCAACAGCCGGGTGATGCCAACCCCCCCGACGGTGTTTTTGCGGGGGTGGGGGGTGTGTTTGCGGGTGCGGCTCTTGTGCGGG
>RKSI01000230.1 GCA_007570905.1 Gammaproteobacteria bacterium | reverse complement strand
GCGTCGGTGTCCATCGCCGCCGGCGCGACCGGCGCCGAGGTCGGCGTGCGTATCCTGGCCGACAGTCTCAACGAGGGCGCGGAAACGATCACCCTTGCACTGCAAGACGGCGCGCAGGTCGGCGCCGGCGGCGGCGTCGTGACGGCGGCGTCCGGCGCCGGGCGGATGGGCACAATCACCATCGCCGACAACGCCGACGACACGGTCAGAATGAGCATCAGAGCCAGCCGGCAAAATGTTTTTGAGGGCGAGACGGCGTCTTTCGTTGTGAGCACCTTTGGTGCGGGCAGGACGGCGGCGGTGGAAATTCCTTTTTCGGTTGTCGGCGACGCCGACGCCGCTGATTTTGACATCGTGTCGCCGCCCGGCCTGGGCGCCGCCGCGACGACCGGCGTATTGACGATTCCGTTCGGAGGGCGCAGGGGAATCAGGCTGCACATCACCGACGACGCCGCGCCGGAAGGCGACGAGACGCTGCGCGTGGTGCTCGGCGAACCGCGCACGGCGGGAAGGGCTTTCTCCAGTCCGAACAGCGCGACGCTCGTCATCGGCGCGGGCGACCAGCCGGCGCCGGCGCCGTCGCTGGCGATGCCCGCCGACGATTTCAGCGGCATCTTTGAACTGGACGGCAGCCGCCGCATCACGCACCCGCTGACCGCCGCCATCACGCGCGCCGCCGGCGACACGCCGCCCGGCCTGCTGACATGGCAATGGCGGCAGGTGGTTTCCACCGCGGCGGACGCCGCCGCGGCGCCCGCCACCGATCTCTCCGTGTATCTCGGCGCCATCACCGGCGCCACCGGCCAATTTTCCTCGACCGGCAATGTGACCGCCGCCGCCGCCATCAGGCCGCTGGTGTATGCGACCGGCGATTACCACTTCCGCCTGACGGTCACCGCCACCAAAGCCGACCATCTGCCGAGCGTCGTCAGCGGTGTCGTCAGCATCCGCTTCCGCGACTCCGACACGCCCGCCGCGCCCGAGGTGTCCGCCGCGGGCGCCGACGCGGCTGCGACCGACGCCGGCGGCAATCTGCTGCTGACGCTGCGCGGCGGCGACCGCGTGGTCATCACCGCCACCGCCACCGACCTGAACCCGCGCGGGACGCGCGTTGCGCTGCTTGACGACAGATATTACGAATGGCGCGCCGCCGACACCGCCGACTTTTTCAGCGCCGTGTTTGAGCCGGATGTGACTCCGGGCCGCGCAACCGAATTCACCGTGCCGGCGCATCCGCAAACCGGCGGCAGCACGACTTACCGCCACCGCATAACGGCGGTGGACGCCGGCGGCGAGAGAAGCGCGCCGCGCAGTGTGACGATAGTGCACCGCGACAACGCGGCGCCGGTGGCCGACGCCGGCGGCCCGCGCCGGCAGGCGGGCATCGGCGGCCCGGTCACGCTGGACGGCGGCGCCAGCCTCAATGCGCGCGGCGTCCGCGACAGCGGGCAGTTGCAGTACCAGTGGCTGCAGGTGAGCGGCGACAGCGCCGACGCCGGGCCGGTCGCCGGCGGCGTGGCGCTGCGTTCCGCCGACCGCGCCGTCGCGGGGTTTGATGCGCCGTCGCAGGCCGGGACGCTGTATTTCCGCCTGACGGTCACCGACACCAACACATTGCGAAGTGATTTCGACACGCTCGCCGTCACGGTGCTGCCGCGCCAGACGCTCGGCATTCGCTCCGCGCCGCTCGCGGTTACCGAGGGCGAAGTGATTCGCTTCACCGTCGCCATCGGCGAAGGCCAGCCGGCGTCGGACGGCGGCGTCAGCGCGGACTGGAGCATCGGCCCCGGCGCGAGCGGCAACCCGGCGGAGCCGGGTGATTTCGACGCCGACGGCGCCGACGGCCCGGACACGGCGTTTCCGTCCGGCACCGCGGTCATCGCGCCGGGCCGAAGTTTCGCCATTGTGACGCTGCCGACGCCCGACGACCTGTCGCTTGAAGGCGCCGAGACCTGGCGCATCACGCTCGCCAATCCGCGCGGCAACACCGGCGTCTTCGCCGAATTGGGCGCGGCGCAACACAGCGGCGAGATACACGACAACGACCTCGGCAATTACAGTTTAAGCGTGAACCCCGCCGCTGTCGCCGAAGGCGGCAGCGTGACTTTCACGCTGGAGTTGGCGCAAGCGCTGCCGGTGAGTTTGCCGGTGCCCTTTGAGGCCGGCGGCGCCGGCATAGAGGCGGGCGATTTCATCGTTGAACAAACGCCGGGCGTGAGCGCAAGCGCGCTGGGCGGCACGCTGACGATACCCGCCGCGGCGACCAGGGCGCGGGTGGTGCTGGCCATCACCGAAGACGGCGTCAACGAGGCCGAAGAAACCCTGCGGATGTCGTTCGGCGAAGCCGGCAGCGGGCTTGGCGGCGATGTCGTCATCTCCGGCAACGAGCCGGTTGAGGTTCATATCATCGGCGAGGAGGACGCTTTCTTCAGCGGGCAATACGCGGGCGCCGGCAACCCCCCTCTCCCGGTGGTCAGGGCCTTTCCGGGATTTTGTCCCGGCGGCGATTCCAATCTTGCCGGCTTCATGCCGGGCTATGAACTGGTAGAGGGCACCACGGCGACTTTCAAGGTGGTGCTGGGCGATTTTCAGGGCCTTCTGCCCGGCCCCACCTACAACGGCACTTTTCGTTCTTTCCCGAGCGGCGGGGACATCACCGTGCACTGGG
>RKSI01000037.1 GCA_007570905.1 Gammaproteobacteria bacterium | reverse complement strand
CGCTTATATCCGACGCAAGTCTATCTGCTGCTTTTCACCATGTTCCTTCTGTTTGTGCCGCTGCACATCCGCAACCTGCCGCGCATCGCGCGGATGCTCCGCCGCCGCCCGGTCATTTGCTTGCTCATCGGCGCGATGTCGCTGGCCTTTTATCTGGGGACTTTCTGGGTGAATCATCCCTATAACGACGAAATGGATTTTTTGCGCAACAGGATACTTTGGCTGCTGAGGGAAAACCTGTGGCTTCGCGTCGCCGCCTTCATTCCGATGGCGTGGACGCTGTGCAGTTTATGCGTAACCCCGTTGCAGCGCCGGTCTTTCTATTGGCTGTATCCGCTCGCGGCCGCCGTTCTGCTGCCGGCCGGCCTCGTCGAACAACGTTACTTCATCGTGCCGATTGTCCTGTTCATGCTGGCAAAGAGGCGCGAGAGCGCGGCGCTTGACCTGTGGACCATCGCCACCTATGTGCCGGCGACCGGGTTGCTGCATTACCACCTCGGCCAGGGCGGCAAGTTTTTTCTCTGACCGCCACCTCAAAACCGGGCAGGGTGGTGTGCGCCGGAAGATAAAGAACGATGCCAGGAAAATCGAAACGGAAACGCGGCAAACGCAAGGCCGCGATGTCCCGCACGGTCAAGAGTCCGTCCGCCGGTCGCCGGGCTTCGCGGAAATCTTCGCGGCGGGTGGCGATTGCTTTGTTTCTCGGTTGCCTCGGCGTCTATATGCTGAACGGCGTCCCGCTGTTCGACTCGGATGACACCAAGTCCAACATGCTGTTCAGCCTTAACCTGCTGAAACATCAAAGCCTCTCGATTACCCCGCCGCAGGCGCCGAAAGAATTCGACTGGCGGTTGGAACAGCCGGACGGGAAGACGCAGCGGCTTCGGATCGAGGCGTAGAACGACGAGTGGGACGCGCTATACCGAAACGGAGATTTGCGCGTGCAAAATCGCTATTACATGGTGCCGAGCGCGCATCCGGGCCAGTATGCCAGCACCTTCGGCATCGGCGCCCCGCTCGTCCTGCTACCGGTCTATGCGGTTGTCAATTTGTTTACCGACCTTGCGTTCAACCGCGCGGCCTGGTTTCACGCCGCCAAGGCCGCCGCCGCACTGTTGGTTGCCGGCGCGGTCGCATTGATTTTTCTGACCATGCGCCGCTTCGCCGTCGCTCCTCTGCCGGCGGCGCTGGGCGCACTGGCGTTCGGCCTCGGCACCTGCGCGTGGGCGCTCGGCAGCCAGGGATTCTGGCAACAGACCGCGCAGTTGTTCTTTTTTGCGCTCGGCGCCTGGTATTTGACCGGCATTGAGGCGCGCCCCCGTTGTGCCGCGTATTGCGGGGCCGCGTTCGGCATGGCCACGCTGTGCCGTCCCACCGGAGCCATTGCCGTGGTCTGCGTGGGGCTGTATCTGCTTTGGCTTGCCACGCCGCGTTTGTTGCGACGTTTGCCGCACTCCCCCGGCGCCGCCGGCGCCGCGCCCGGCGCAGAGCCGGCCCGCGCGGGCGGGCTGCGCTGGCCCCCCGCACTGCCGCCGGTTTTCTTGTACATACTGGGCGGGCTGCCGTTCGCTGTGTTGCTTGGGGCGTACAACGCCTATTACTTCGCCAGCCCTTTCGCCTTCGGGCAGGAATTGGCGGCCCCCGAGAGGATGCAGAACGCCGGCGTCGCCAACGGCATGTGGAGTACGCCGTTGGCGGCAGGGCTCGCCGGCATCTTGTTCAGCCCGTCGCGCGGGCTGTTGGTCTATTCCCCCGTCCTGGCGTTCGGGTTTGTCGGCGCGGCAATGGCGTGGCGCGACCCGCGGCGCTATGCGGCTTTGATCGCGTTGCAACCGGTCGTCCTGGCGGATCTGGTGGTGGCCGCCAAGTGGTTCGACTGGTGGGGCGGGTGGACATACGGACCCAGGCCTCTTATCCAAACCGGCGTATTCCTCACGCTCTTGATGATACCCGTCATCGCGCGGGTCGCGCGGATGCGCTGGATGGGAGGCGCGTTCGCGGCGCTCCTGCTATATTCCGTCTCGGTGCAGGCGCTCGGCGCGTGGTCCTACCACATGGGGCAGTGGGACAACAAAAACCAGATGAATATCGAAAACCCCGCACACCGGCACCGTTTGTGGTCCTGGAGCGACACCCAAATCGGGTTTTACCTGAGGCATGGGCAAGAGACGAGGCGCTTCAAGAAGCGCCGCTACGACTACGTTACAAAAAAGGAGGCGCCGATCATCACGGCCCCGTACGAATCCGCAAAGCTCTCCCCTCCCGCCAACGAACGAAAACAGTTGTAATGCCCTTGCGGATTCCCGCGACAATCTCCCTAAGCCCCCGGGAAATCCGAATCGTCGCCCTGGCGTTAGCCGTCAAGACCGCGATGGCGGCGTTCATGCTGTTCGTTTTCTACCAATTTTCGGATTTCGAGCAAGTCCACCACCTTGAGAATCGCTGGTACATCGGCGAAGAAAATCGCACCGCCTGGTATCTTCCCTTCGCCAACTGGGACGGCCAGCATTATCTGATATTGTCCGACCTGGGTTACAAGCACTGGAGTTTCTCTCAGGTGTTTTTCCCACTGTATCCGATGCTGATGCGCGCGTTGAGTCCGGTGTTCTCGCCATGGATGTCCGGGCTCATACTGAGCTACCTGTTCACCGCCGGCTTCTGCGTGTTC
>RKSI01000056.1 GCA_007570905.1 Gammaproteobacteria bacterium | reverse complement strand
GCGCGCGCGACATACTCCCATTCCGACTCGCTCAACAGGCGATAACTTTTCCCCGTCTTGCCCGACAACCATTTCAGATATGACTGGGCGTCTTCCCAACTTACATTGATAACCGGGCGGTTACCGCGGCCCCAGCCCCTGTCATCCGGACTGTAGCCGTTGCAGCCGCCGTCCGACACGCACGCATCCCATTGTGCAAATGTCACCTCGTGGACACCCACCGCGAAGGAATAGGCGATGCTGACTTTATGCACCGGTTTTTCGTCACTATCTCCCGACTCCGAACCCATCATGAACGAACCCGGCGGAACCACCACCATCTGCGGACACCCCGGACAATCCTGGAACGCCGACCCGCCCGGGAGTGCGGATGCGGCCTGAGGCCTGGCCCCTCCCTGAGGCGCGGACGCGGCCACTTCCCGCCCGCGCCGGGCCGTGCTTTTCAGGGTCTGAAAAAAATCGCCGAGTCCGGCAAGTTGCTCCGGGGTCAGCGATTGCTGCAGGGTGTTGACCAGGCGCTGTGCATCGGCGACACGATTCTCGCTGAGCGCCTGATCCACCGCTTTCATCTGCTTGATGAGCAGATAGGCGGTCAGGGCGGCGTTGATTAACTTAACCACCTTGCCGTCCATTGACGGCGGCGGAGTATAGACGGCGTCGAGTGATTGCTGGCTGACCTCGACGCCATGGTCGGCCAGTTCCCGGGCGACCGATTCCTGGATGGCCCCGGCTTCCTCGGCGGTGGCCGGCGGTTCGGCCGGCGGTTTGGCCCGCGATGGCGGCGGACGATTGCTTGCGGTCCCGGCGGTGGCCGGCGGTTCGGCGGACGCGCGGTCTTGACCACGCCCCTGCACGACAGGCTTAAGCGAGATTTTTGCCTGCGTGTCGCCGGACACCTTGATTTTGCGGGTCACCGGCGAGTAACCCTTGCGCTGCACCTTCACCCTGTGACTTCCTTCGGGAAGCCGCATTCCCGGGCGGTAGCGCGGGACGACATCCAGCAGCGTCACCCGTGAATCCTTCGGCGTCAAGTCCAGCGTCAGCGTGCCGTGCGGCATCCGCTCAAGCGTCAGGTTCAGCCGGCTGACCTCGTTTTTCCTGATGGTCACCTCCGCCTGCGCCGGGCGGTGTTCTGCGGCGCTAATCTTCAACTTGTGCGGCCCCGCCGGCAGGCCCGGCAGCGTTACCGGCGTCGCCAGCTCCGACCGCTTGCCGTCGGGCCACTCAATCCGGACGGTGCGCGGCTGTGTCACCAGCGTCAGCGAGCCGGTTGAACGGGCAAGCACCTCCATGACACGATGCACCCGCCCGTCCAGCAGCGTTTGCCCGGGCAGATGAACCGTCTCGTAATGGGGATGGCGCAATGTCAAGTTATATGTTCCGGCGCGCGCATTCATCAACTCCAGCGGCGTCTTGCCTGCGGGCGTTTCGCCAATCAGAACCTCCGCGCCGGGCGGGCGCGTATTCACCACCAGCAGCGCGGAACCGCCGCTGACCGGGGACGGCAGGTTGTTCCCCGCCGCTTTGGGCGACGGCGCCGTTTTGGGCGATGCGGGCGCTTTGGGTGGTGGCGCCGCTTTAGACGCCGGCGTTGCCGCTGCCGACGCGCCGGGCGGGGCGGACGGGCCAAGCATCCGGGCAACGCGAATGCCGCTCCTGATGTTCCGGCTTCCGGCAAGGTTTCTGCCGCGGGCGGCGGAGCGCAGCCTTCCGGGTTGCAGGTTCCACGAGCCGCCGCGCAGCACGCGCCAACTGCAATCTCCCGACTCCCGCGCATTCCCGTCACGCGGCGTCCCTTCATAACCGTCATTCCAGCAGTCCTGTGTCCATTCCCACACATTGCCGTGCACATCGTGCAGGCCAAACGCATTCGGCGAGTAAGAGCCTGCCGGAGCCGTGCTGTTGCTGTTGTATCTCGCCTGATTCAAAAATATCTCCCCACCGTAGTGATACGGCGTTGTCGTGCCGGCGCGCGCGACATACTCCCATTCCGACTCGCTCAGCAGGCGATAACTTTGTCCCGTCTTTGCCGACAGCCATTCCAGATAGGACCGGGCGTCTTTCCAACTGACATTGATAGCCGGGCGGTTGCCGCGGCCCCAGCCCTTGTCATCCGGACTGTAGCCGTTGCAACCGCCGTCAGCCGCGCACGCCTCCCATTGTGCAAATGTCACCTCGTGGACACCCGCCGCGAAGGAATAGGCGATGTTCACCTGATGCGCCGGGCCTTCATTGCCGCTCCTGTCTTTCTCCGCGTCCGGCGAACCCATCGTGAACGAACCCGGCGGCACCACGACCATTTCCGGACAAACCGGACAATCCTGAAACACCGACCCGGGCGTTGGCGCGGACGCGGCCTTGCCCTCGGACTGGCGCGACGCCGGCGCCGGCGCTTTGCCGGGTGCGTCCTTGTTTCCGGCCTTGTCCGCCTGCATGACGGCGGCCTTGTCTTTTCCAGCGGCAGCCTTGTCCCCCGCGCCACCGTCTTTTGCGGCGGCGGCCTTGTCCGGCGCAGGTGCGGGCGCTTTGCCGGGTGCGTCCTTGTCTGCGGCCTTGTCCGCCTGCATCGCGGCGGCCTCGCCTTTCCCAGCGGCAGCCTTGTCCGGCGCCGGGGCGGGCGCTTTGCCGGGTGCGTCCTTGTCTGCGGCCTTGTCCGCCTGCATCGCGGCGGC
>RKSI01000089.1 GCA_007570905.1 Gammaproteobacteria bacterium | reverse complement strand
CTCATCTGGCTTGCGCAGTGACCCGCGCCGCCGCCGCGACCGCCGCAACGGGCGCATGGCCGCGCCAACCCGGCTTCGGCGCGGCGGCGCCTGAGGGATGTTGGAAAGGCCGCCGGCGCACGCGGCGAGCGCCGTGCGCCGCCAGGCACGGCGGCGGCGCCTGAAGGGTGTTTGAAAGGCGCTTGAAATGCGCTTGAAAAGGGCCGCCCGCACCCGCATATTTTCTTCATGAAACGGAGATTCTGATGCGTACCGACAAACTGACAACCCGCTTTCAGACCGCGCTGCAAGAGGCGCAGTCGCGCGCGCTCGCCAACGACCACCAGTTCATCGAGCCTTTGCACCTGCTGGCGGCGCTGCTTGAAGACGGCGGCGGCTCGGCGGCGCGGCTGCTGCAATTGTGCGGCGTGGATGTGGCGGCGACGCAGCAGCGCATTGAGCGCGAAATCGGGCGTCTGCCGCGGGTCGAGGGTTCCGCCGGCGAGATGCATGTCTCCAAAGACCTGTTGCAGTTGCTGAATGTCTGCGAAAAACTGGCGCTGGAGCGCGGCGACGCCTACATCGCGTCGGAACTTTTTCTGCAGGCGCTGATTGGCAGCGACGACCGCGCCGGCGTCATCCTGCGCGAGGCCGGCGCCGACGAAGCCGCGCTGAAACAGGCGCTTGACCATCTGCGCGGCGGCGAGGCGGTGGACGACGCCGGCGCCGAAGACCAGCGCCAGGCGCTGGAACGCTACACGCTGGACATGACCGAAATGGCGGCGCAGGGCAAACTCGACCCGGTCATCGGGCGCGACGATGAAATCCGCCGCGTCGTCCAGGTGTTGCAGCGCCGCACCAAGAACAACCCGGTGCTGATAGGCGAACCCGGCGTCGGCAAGACCGCCATCGCCGAAGGGCTGGCGCAGCGCATCGTCAACCGCGAGGTGCCCGAGGGACTGGTCGGCAAGAAACTGCTGAACCTTGACATGGGCCTGCTGATTGCCGGCGCCAAATACCGCGGCGAGTTTGAGGAACGGCTGAAAGCGGTGTTGAACGAACTGAAAAAAGAGGCCGGGCGCGTCATCCTGTTCATCGACGAGATTCACACAATGGTCGGCGCCGGCAAGACCGAGGGTTCCATGGACGCCGGCAACATGCTGAAACCGGCGCTGGCGCGCGGCGAACTGCATTGCCTCGGCGCGACGACGATGAACGAATACCGCCTTTATATCGAGAAGGACGCGGCGCTGGAACGCCGTTTCCAGAAGGTGCTGGTGGAGGAGCCGGGCATTGAAGACAGCGTCGCCATTCTGCGCGGCCTGAAGGAGCGCTACGAGGTGCACCACGGCGTTGAAATCACCGACCCGGCCATCATCGCCGCGACGCGGCTGTCGCACCGCTACATCAGCGACCGGCAACTGCCGGACAAGGCGATAGACCTGATTGACGAGGCCGCGTCGGGCATCCGCATGGAGATTGACTCCAAACCCGAGAAGATGGACCGCCTCGACCGCCGCCTGATTCAGTTGAAAATTGAGCGCGAGGCGCTGAAAAAGGAAAGCGACGAGGAATCACGCAAGCGCCTTCAAGACCTGGCGGCGGAAGTCGGCAAACTCGAGAAGGAATACGCCGACCTCGAGGAAATCTGGAAGAGCGAGAAGGCGATGATGCAGGGCGCGACGCAGGTGAAGGAGGAACTGGAAAAGGCGCGCATTGAGTTTGAGGCGGCGCGGCGCGAAGGCGACCTGACGAAGATGTCCGAGTTGCAGTACGGGCGCATTCCCGAACTGGAAAAGCGCCTCGCCGCGGCGCCCGCCGCCGGCGGCGAAGGCGAGGGCGAGGGCGAGACCCGCTTGCTGCGCAGCCGCGTTACCGAGCGCGAGGTGGCCGATGTGGTGTCGCGCTGGACCGGCATACCGGTCAGCCGCATGCTGCGCGGCGAGAAGGAGAAACTGCTGGTGATGGAAGAGGAACTCGGGCGCCGCGTCATCTCGCAGCGCGAGGCCATCGCCGCGGTGTCCGAGGCGATACGCCGCGCCCGCACCGGCCTCGCCGACCCCGGCCACCCGAACGGCTCGTTCATGTTTCTCGGCCCGACCGGCGTCGGCAAGACCGAATTGTGCAAGGCGCTGGCGGCGTTTTTGTTTGACAGCGAGCAGGCGATGGTGCGCGTGGACATGTCGGAGTTCATGGAAAAACATTCGGTGGCGCGCCTGATCGGGGCGCCGCCGGGCTATGTCGGCTATGAACAGGGCGGCTATCTGACCGAGGCCGTGCGGCGCAGGCCGTATTGCGTGATACTGCTTGACGAAATAGAAAAGGCGCACCCGGAAGTCTTCAATGTGCTGCTGCAAGTGCTGGACGACGGGCGCCTGACCGACGGCCAGGGGCGCACCGTGGACTTCCGCAACAGCGTTATCGTGATGACCTCCAATCTCGGCAGCGACCTGATTCAGCACAAGGCCGGCGCCGCCTACGACGAGATACGCGCGGAGGTGATGGAGATTGTGCGCGCGCATTTCCGCCCCGAATTTCTGAACCGGGTGGATGAGATCCTGGTGTTTCATTCGCTCGGCGAGGAAGACATCGGGAAAATCTGCGAGATACAGATCGGCCTGCTCGGCAAGCGGCTGGAAGACAACGGCTACACGCTGAAGGCGGGCGAGGATGTGATTCGCTGGCTCGCGCACCGCGGCTACGACCCGGTGTACGGCGCAAGGCCGCTGAAACGTATAATACGCAACGAACTGGAGAATACGCTGTCGGAGAGTTTGTTGCGGGGGGATTTTCAGCCCGGGCAGACCATCACGGCGGCCATCCGCGAAGACCGCCTGATTGTGCAGCCCCTTGAAGACGGAACATGACCTGATCCTTGATTGGGCGGCGCGCGCCGCCTCGCCGCGGGAGCGCACCGGCTGCGCCGGTTTCAGGCCGCGCCGCCGGCAAACGCCCGCGGTGATGGAAGACCGGCGCAAATGCTGGATTGAGGCCGCCGCCGGCGGCGACGCCGGACAATTCCGCGAACTGCTGGCAAGGCGCGGCATTGACGAGAGCGAATGGCTTGCCGGCCTGCAAGACTTTGAAGTGGCCGATGCCGATGCGCTGCCGCAATGGGTTGATGATTTGCGGGCGCACTTTGCGCGCGCGGGCGACGGCTCCGAGGATCCGTCCGACAGCGGTTTCTCGTTCTGGAGCGATGTGGCGCGGCGCGATGTGGATGACGCGCTGCGCGAGCACGGCCTTGATGCTCTTTTCCGCGACGAGGCGCGCGCCGGCTGCACCGACTATCTGGTCAGCCGCCTGGCGTCGGCAAACCACCAGGCCTGGGCGCATTTGCTGAACCAGCCGGCGCGGGCCGGCTACGCAGGCGGCGGCTCACAGCGCGAGGCGTGGATATATTGCTTCAACCGCTATCCGGTGCTGGCGAAGTTGTGCGCGGTGCTGTACCGCGACTGGCTGACCGGCTGCCGCGAATTGATTGCGCGCCTGGCCCGCGACCGCGGACTGATTACGCGCTCGTTCTTTGACGGCGACGACCCGGGCGCCATCGTCAATATCCGCTGCGGCGCCGGCGACCCGCACGACAACAGCCGTTCGGTCGCGCTGCTGACATTTGAGCGCGGCGCCGTCGTGTACAAACCCAAGCGCCTGCGACTGACGGCGGCGCTCAACCGCCTGCTGCACGACCTGTCGCAAATGTCGGACGAGCGCATAGCGCTGACCTCGCCGCTGTTCGTTGACCGCGGCGCCTACGGCTGGGAGGCGTTTGCGGCTCCGCACCCGTGCCGCGACCTGCGCGAGGTCGCGGTGTTTTACAGCCGTCTCGGCGCGTGGCTGCAACTGCTGGAGGTGCTGGGCGGCATTGATTACTGGTTTGACAACCTGCTCGCCTGCGGCGCGTCGCCGGTGTTTATTGACCACGAACTGGTGATGCAGCCGCCGCTGACGGACTCGCCGGTTCTCAAGGTCTTCGGCACGCTGCACAGCCGCTACATGCGCCTTGCGATGACCGGCATTCTGCCGTTCCTGATGCCGGGCCACGCGCGGCGCGAGATGACCGACATCAGTTGCGTCGCGCCGCCGGGCTGGCACCGCTCGCCGCTGCGCCATGCCAGGCAGGCGGGCGCGGGCGCGCCTGTGCAGACGAACGCCGCCGAAGACGGCCCGCACAACACGCGCATCAGCGCCGAAGGCTTTCTGGAATGGAAAGAGGAACGCCACGCGGTGCGCTGCGATGGCCGTTTTCACGATGTGTCGGGTTATATGGAATCGTTTGTCGGCGGCTATGCCGGCATGGGGCAACTGCTGTGCACGCCGCCCGCGCGCGAGGCGTTTGAGCGGTTTTTCGGGCGGGTGCGAGACGCGCGCCTGCGCCGCATACTGCTCGATACCTGGAGTTGCTATCAGACCACGGACTACCTGACGGAACCGCAAAGGCTTGGCGACGGCGTGCGTTATGAAATCGGCCTTGAGGGTTTGTGGAGCAGTTTTCCGGAGCGGGAAACGGTGTTGGTTGAAAACGCCATTCATGACTTCCGCCATTGCGATGTGCCTTTCTTCTGGGCCGCGCCGGGCAGTCGTGATTTGCACGGCTTGTCGGGGGAGCCGGCGCGTGATTACTTCGGCGTGGATGCCGTGTCGCACGCGCGCAAGAACTTGCTGGCGCTGAACGGGGACGCCATCCGCGACGGATGCGATGCGGTGCACAGCCTGTTTTCAATCCGCCCGGACCATCCGCGCCGCCCGATTGCGTGGCCCGCGCGCGGCGCGCAGCCGCCTGCCGGCAACTGGCTGGACGCCGCCGTCGCCATCGGCGACCAACTGATGGCCGCGGCGGACGCGGACACGCGGGACGGGAACCCCGACTGGCACGGGGTTATCTGGTGGCCGTTTTACGGCGCCCGCGCGTTCGCCCCCGTCGGGCGCGATTTGGCCGGCGGCGGCGGCATCGGCGTTTATCTGGCGCGGTTGTATCAGGCGACCGACGAGGCGCGCTTCGCCGACTGCGCCGAACGGATACTGCGCGGCCTGCGTGATATGCAGGACGCCGCCTACGCCGGCGGCGCGGTGCACGGCCCGGCGTCGCGGCTGATTGCGGCGCTGCATATCGGCGAGGCGCTGGGTGTTGAGACGGAAACCGGCTGGATGGAAGAGGCGGTGCGCCCGCCGCCGGACTGGTCGGCGAAGAATTTTCCGGTTGAGAGTTTGCTGGATTATTCCGCCGGCCTGGCGGGGTTGCTGTGCGCGCTGGGGTTTGTGGATGCGCGCGTTGACAACGCCGGCTTTGTCCGCGCCCGCGCGCGCGAGATTATCGGCGAGTTGCGCGGCGCGCTGGCGCCCGATGCGGGCGCGCGGCTGGCCGCGTTCAATGACCCGGAACCGGCGTGGATGCCGGGCATTCTGCGGGCCGGGCGGCTGGCCTGCCTGCTGTGGCCCGATTTGGCCGGCGACATCGCTCCGCATTTCCGGCAACGCCCGGCGCCGCGGCGGACGGGCGACTGGATGGTTGAATTGCTGCTGGCGCAGCGCTTTGGCGAGGCCGCCGGTTTTGACCCGCTGGCAAGCGCGCTGGCGTTTGCGGACACGCCGCAAACGACGACATCCGGCTGCCTGGCGCGGCTGTGG
>RKSI01000017.1 GCA_007570905.1 Gammaproteobacteria bacterium | reverse complement strand
CCGCGCCCACGCGCCATTTGTGGCGCATCAGATACTTCCACAACCGCTTCACCGGCGACCAGTTGCCCTGCTTGGCGGCGAAGATGTTGGAGCGGACGGCCATTAATCGAGACGCGCCGGCGCGCGGCGGGAAAATGAGTTGCGGTTTGCGCACGACTGAACAATCCACCGCCAACGCCGCAACGGCATTACGCTAACACCCCCAGCGCAACGCCGCGGTGTTGACCGGGTCATCCCATAACTGCAGGTGGTCTTCATTCAGTCGAGTCACGGTCAAGGATGCGCCGGCCATTTCCAGCGAAGTGCAGTAGTTCCCCACCAAACTGCGCGCGATGGTGTAACCGTGCCGCTTGAGGAGTTGTGCGGCCGAATTATAGAGGATATAGAGCTCCATCAACGGCGTGCCGCCGAGGCCGTTGCAGAACAACAGCAGCGGCCCATCGGTGTTGGCGGTGGTGTCGATTTTGCGCAGAATCGAAGCCAGAAACACCTCCGCCAACTGGTCAGCGGATTGCACCTTGACGCGCTCGCGCCCGGCCTCGCCGTGAATGCCGACGCCGAGTTCCATCTCATCATCGCCGAGCGCGAAGGTCGGTTTGCCCGCGGCCGGCACCGTGCAACTGGACAGCGCCACGGCCATGGAGCCGGTCGCGGCGTTGATTTCGTTTGCCAACGCCGCGCACTCCGCCAACCCGGCGCCGCGCTCCGCGGCCGCGCCGACGATTTTCTCCACCACCACGGTGCCGGCGACGCCGCGGCTGCCTTGCCCTGCGGCGACGGGCGAATCCAACAACGCGACATCATCGTCGGTGATGACGGTCGCGGTGTCGCCGCCGGCCATGTCTGCCGCCATCTCGAAGTTCATCACATCGCCGGCGTAGTTTTTGACGATGAACAAAACGCCGGCACCGCGGTCGACAGCGGCCGCGGCCGCGAACATCTGGTCGGGCGTTGGCGAGGTGAACACCTCGCCGGGGCAGGCGGCGTCCAACATGCCGACGCCGACAAAGCCGGCGTGCAGCGGCTCGTGGCCGGCGCCGCCGCCGGAGATGAGCGCGACTTTGCCGCTTGCCTTCGGCTGCTTGCGCACGATGAAGCGGCCGGATTCGCCGGCCGCCACGATGTCGGGATGCGCCGCGACCAAGCCGCGCAAGGCTTCGTCCAGGGCGCGCTCGGGCGCGTTGAGAATTTTCTTCATGGCAGACCTCCTCGGGTCATCGTTTGTCGGCGTTGGCGGCCAATGCAATCATCGCATCAGCCATGGATTTCAGCGCGGTCTTGATGGCCGCGCGCAACTCTTCGTCGGCCACCTCGGACAGATTGACGGTGAATGTGTCGGCGTGGCCGAATTCATGAATGTTGATGAGTTCGGCTTGGCCCGGATGCGCGGCCATATACGCGGACAAAAAGTCGGCGCGCTCGACCGGCGGCAAGTGGCACACTTTGATAATCGTGTGAACATAGTTTGCCGGAATCGGCACCCGGTAGGTCGAGTTGGTGATTTGCGAGACAAAGCTGCGGTTGGTGCCGATGGCGTTGGCGATTTTCTTGCGCAGACCGGACGGTTGCTTCTCGATGTGGTTTTGCAGTATCGCCTTATACGCGCGGATGCGCGCGTCGTTTTTTTGACTCTTGTCTTTCATGACGCGCACGCTTTGGGTTGATTCACCGACGCAGACCACTGCCGCACCGCATGCTTGACCGCGGCCGCGCTGGCGATGGCGACCGAGAACGCGCGCACGCCGGCCTCGAGCAACAACGGCACGCATTCAGGGTCGGATGCCATGTCGCCGCACACGCTGAGTTCGACATCGCGCGCGCGCGCCGCGGCCACCGTCATCTCGATTAACTTCAACACCGCGGATGCGCGCGGGTCGAGCAAGCGCGCGACGCGCGGGTCGTCGCGGGCCGCGGCCATGGTGTATTGAATCAAGTCGTTGGAGCCGACCGAGTAGAAATCCGCATCGAAAGATGCCGCCTCCAGCGCCGCGGCCGGTGTCTCGACCATCATACCGAGCGCCGGCAGCGCGCACGCTACGCCGCTGGATTTCAAGTCATCGACCACCGCGGCGAAGCGCGCCCGAAACGCCGCCATCTCGGCCGGGCGCGTGACCATAGGAATCATCACCTTCAACCGGCCCGGCGCGGTGGCGGCGGCGCGCGCCAAGGCGCGCAACTGCGTGTCAAACAAGTCCCGATGCGATTCATACAACCGGCAGCCGCGCAGGCCCAGAAACGGGTTGGTCTCACTGTGTACCGTGACACCGCGCACCGCCTTGTCGCCGCCGGCGTCGAGGGTGCGGATGGTCACCGGGCGGCCGCCGGCCCAGTCGATGATGGCGCAATACGCCGCCAGTTGCGTGTCTTCGTCCGGCGGCGCATCGCCGCGGAACAAAAACTCGGTGCGCGCCAACCCGATGCCGTCGAACGGCGCGACATCGACACCGGCCAACAGCGACGGGTCGTCGACATTGGCGTAGATGGCGATGCGCTCGCCATCGGCGGTGAACGCCGCTTCGTTCACGCGTTTGTTGATTTGCTCGCGTTGGCTTTGCCGCCGGCTGAGTCGCCGCCGAAATTGCGTGCGCCGCGACTCTTTCGGATGAACGATGATGCGGGCTTGGTCAGCGTCGACCAGCACGCAGGCGCCGGATGGCGCTTCCAGCAATTCGCGCCCGCAG
>RKSI01000078.1 GCA_007570905.1 Gammaproteobacteria bacterium | reverse complement strand
CCTACGCCCTCAGCGCCGCCTCGTGCGCCTTTCTGCAAGACATCGGCGTGGCGCCGCCGCGCCACTGCCGGTTTCGCGCGATGGAAGTGTGGGACGCCGAAGGCGGCGGCCACATTCATTTCAGCGCCGCCGAGTTCGGCGTCCCGCATCTGGGCATGGTCGTGGAGCACGGCCCGCTGGTGCAGGCGTTGTTTGCGCGCCTTGACACGCTGGCGCAGGTTGAGCGCGTGGAAGCGCAGCCGCTGGCGGTGGAGACCGATGCGGCAACCGGGCGGCGGCGCATCTTCACCGGCGGCGGCGAACGCGAGGCGGCGCTGGTCATCGGCGCCGATGGCGCGCAGTCGCGCGTGCGCGACTGGATGGGCGCCGGCTGGCGGCGCCGGGATTACCGGCAGACCGCGCTGGCGGCCATCGTGCGCACCGCGCAGCCGCACCGTTCAACCTGTTGGCAGTGTTTTTCCGGCGACGGCGTCGTGGCCTTTCTGCCGCTGGCGGAACGGGTTTGCGCGGTGGTGTGGTCGTGTTCGCGCGCGCGCGCGGAGGAATTGCTGCAAAACGGCGCCGCCTTCTTTGAGCCGCAACTGGAGCGCGCGTTCGGCGCGCGCCTCGGCGCGATTGAAATGCTGTCGGACATCGCGTCGTTTCCGCTGCACGGCGGCATCGTGGACAGATATGTAAAGCCGGGTTTTGCGCTGGTCGGCGATGCCGCGCACAGCGTGCATCCGCTGGCCGGGCAGGGCGCCAACCTGGGCTTTGCCGACCTCGCCGCGTTGTTCGCGGCGTTGCAACAGGGGCGCGGCGACGCTTTCTCGTGGCCGGTGCTGCGCCGCTACCAGCGTTCGGTCAAGGCGCGCAACCAGTGGATGAAGGGCGGGCTGGAGGCGCTGCTGTGGCTGTTTTCACGCTCGCAGCCGGCGCTGGTGTCGGTTCGCAGCGCCGGCTTAAGCGGTGTCGGGCGCATCGCGCCGCTGAAGAATTTCTTTATGCGCCGCGCCGGCGGCGTCGCGCGTTAGCGCGCGTTGGTTGAAGTTGGTTTGCACACCGCATTTATGCCGGCGTGTGCGCGGCGCGCGGCGAACAGCGACATGCGGCGCAGGCCGGGCCGATGACGCCGCCGGCAACGGCAGCCGGCGGTTGATGCCGCGCGCCGCCTACGCCGGTTGCAGCGCGGCCAGCGCCGCGTCGTAGTCCGGCTCGTCGCTGATTTCGCCGACCAGTTCGTTGTACAGCACCTTGTTTTCCTCGTCCAGCAGCACAATCGCGCGCGCAGTGATGCCGGCCAGCGGGCCTTCCTCAATCAGCACGCCGTAATCACGCGCAAAATCGCGCGAGCGCATCATGGACAGCACCACGATGTTGCCCAGCCCCTCGCTGCCGCAGAAGCGGTCCATCGCAAACGGCAGGTCGGCGGAGACGACGATGACCGCGACATTGTCGAGTTTCGCCGCCGCCTCGTTGAACTTTTTGGTGGAGGTCGCGCATACCGGCGTGTCGAGGCTCGGCACGATGCTGATGAGTTTCTTTCTGCCCGCGAAGTCTTTCAGCATCATGTCCTGAAGGTCCTTGTTGGCCAGTTGGAAATCGGGCGCGTCCGCGCCGACCGCGGGCAAGTCGCCGCTGGTGTGAATCGGGTTGCCCTGCAGGGTGATAGTCGCCATCTGGTTGCTCCATAAAGTTGTGTCGTGGGAAAGGGGGCCGTATTATACTGAAACCGCATTGCAAACCAGCAAGGAGGATGAAACAAAAATGAACAACGCCGGCCACCCCCGCGCCCCCCATTATTCACAATGCCGCACTGCCACACCGCCGCATTGCCGCACTGCCGCGCCGCCGCGCCGCCGCGCCGCCAAAGCGCCCGCGGCGCGCCATCTTGTCGCGGCGCTGCTTTTGTTCGCGGCGCCGGCGCCGGCGGCGGCGCAGGAACGGCCCGCAGGCGGCTTTTACGGCGGCTTTTCCGTCGGCGTGGAATTGGCCGACACCGACTACGAGAAGGGCGTCGGCCTGAACAGCCCGCCCTCCTACGAGGCCGACGACGACCGCGAGACCGGCGCCCTCCACAGCGCGCGGGCGCTGTTCGGCTACCGCCACTGGTTCGACTCCTTCTGCTTTGCGGACGCCGAAGTGGACGCCGGCGTGTATTCCAACACGCGCGTTGATGGCCGCCTGTCGGGCACCGGCACCAGCCGCGCCACCAACAATGTGTTTCCGGGCGACTGGTCGCTGGAGAAAAACCGCGGCGCGTCGCTGACGGCGCGCTTCGGCATCCGCGCCGACGCCATCGGCATGGAATACGGAACCAACACCGCCCTGTACCTGCTGGCCGGCGTCGGCTGGCTTGACCTGACGATGCAGGCGGGCTTTGACAACCGCCCGCCGCCCGCAGGCACCCCCGCGGTGGTCGGCGTGTCCCGCCACGGCGCGGATGTGCAGCCGTGGAGCGTCGGCATCGGCGTTGAATCGGGCCTCGCCGCCGGGCGCGCCGGGCTGGAATTGCGGCGCACCGAATACGATTTTTCATGGAGCGGCAGCGGCACCGGCGCCGCCGGCGACCCGCGCACCGACCACGATGTGGATGTGGTGGAATGGGGCGTTTATCTGCGCTATGTGCGGCCCTTTGGCCTGTGACGGCGCCCGTGACGGCGCGGCAGGCGCGAAAACCGCTGTTTTTCGCCCGGTTGCGGCCTGAAAGCCTTGTGTGACGCGCCTTTCAGGACTGCAACATGTTTCTGAACGGGCGCCGCCGGAAATGTCTGCTAATATCCTGCAAAACTACCCACAACCCGCAAGGAGGTAAAAAAATGGACAAGCAAACCGAAGTTATCCGTTTTTTCGAGGCAGCGAAGAAAGACGCACAAATTCTCGCCGCCCTGAAAGAAACCCGGAGCGAAGACGAGGCCGCGCAAGTGGCCAAACGTTTCGGCTACGAATTCACCGGCGAGGACATCCTGTCGACGATGGATGTGGAAATCTACGCGATGGACGATGAAATGATTGAAGACATCGTCGGCGGAACGCAGATTGATTACAGCAAGGATCCGATGGCCTATTGGGGCACGCCGGACTATCGTCGCTACTGGGGCGACTACGAAGGGTGAGGCCAATCAGATGGGTGAGGCCAATCACAGCACAGTCCTCAAGTTTTTTGAGGATGCCAAAACCGACGCACATCTGAGCGCGGCGCTGGCGGAAGCGGGCAGCGAAAGCGAAATCGCCGAGGTGGCGAAGCGGCACGGCTACGAGTTTGATGCCGCCGACATTCAGGCGTGCTGGAGCGGCAGCCCTGAGGCAATAGACGACACCGCGGCGGCGCAAGTCGCAGGCGGCGTCAATGACATAGACCCGTTGCCGACCTTGCGCGTCGGCTCGCACGGCTGGAGGGATTTCTGGAACGGATATTCCGCAGGCCACGGCGGGGGTGACTTTGGAGGAAATTATCATGGAGAGTAACCAGCAAGCGGTCGTCAAGTTCTTTGAGGACGCCAGAACCGACGCCCATCTGAGCGCGGCGCTGGCGAAGGCCGGCAGTGAAAGCGATGTCGCCGAGGTGGCGAAGCGGCACGGCTACGAACTGGATGCCGCCGACATTCAGGCGGGCTGGAACCGCAGCCTCGAGGCGCTGGACGACGCCTCGACGAAAGGCGTTTCCGGCGGCCTGGCCTATCCGGTGGGCGCCACGCCGCTGGGGCTGGGCATCGGCTCAGCCGAGTGGACCGGCTTCTGGCGCGGCTATGCCGGCGGCGCCTACGAGGACGACTTCACCCGCTCCAACGCGGCTGTCGTTGAGGTCAGGCGGCCCGGCGGCTAAGCGCGCTGACAGAGGTTTCTGAGCGCACAGGGCCGGCAAAACCGGGTAATATGGCCGGGAGTTTGCAAGGATGACAACCTGACACAAAGGAGGTTCCAATGAGCAAATATGAAGCAGTGACAAAGTTTTTCGAGGAAACAAAGACGAACGAAAATTTGCGTGCGGCTTTGACGAAGACGAAAAACGAAGACGATGTGATTGAGGTGGCGAAGAAGTTCGGCTACGACTTTAGCCGGTCGGATGTCGCCGCCGCAAGGGCGCAGAAGTACGGCGCGGTGGATGATGCCGCCATGAGCGGGGTCTCCGGCGGTGTCGCCGACGACGGCGAGATTGACTACACCGCAGACCCGCTGCGCTACTGGGGCACCGAGAAGTACGACCAGTACTGGCGGCGTCCCGCCACGGGCAAAGTGGGTGGCGGCCTCTGACGAGCGCCGCGCCGGAAGGCGGCCCCGCGCCGCCTTCCGTGTCCAAACGCCCGGCGCCGGTCGCCGGGCGTTTTTTTATGCCCGGCGCCCGGCCGCGGCCACTGCCACAGGTTTCTGAGCGCATTGGCGCGGCGGGAGCGGCTATAATGACCATCGTTCATTACCGAACCAGGATTTTAAGGAGGTAACCATGAGCAAATATGAAGCAGTTTCAAAGTTTTTCGATGAAACCAGGACCAACGCGTATCTGCGCGCGGCCCTGATGGAGACGGGAAGCGAAGATGATGTCATTGAAGTGGCGAAGAAATTCGGATATGACTTCACCAGCGCCGATGTCACCGCCGCCAAAGAAGAAAAATACGGCGCGGTGGACGACGACTCTATGGGCGGCATTGCCGGCGGCGCCGGTGTGGACTACACCGTGAGTCCGATGCGCTACTGGGGCACCTCGCGGTGGGACGACTACTGGAGAGGCTACCCGGAAGTGAGCGACCGTCCGCGGAGGGGGGGATGATGAGCAAGCAGGAAAGCGTTCTCAACTTCCTCGAGGAAGCGAAGACCAACGCCGATTTGCGCGCCGCCCTGGCGGATGCGGGAAGCGGCGGCGGCGTGATTGAAGTCGCAAAGCAATACGGCTATGACTTTGACCTCTCCGACATCGCCGACGCCGCCAGAGACAAGCGCGGCGCGGACGAAGGCGCGATGGACGACGCCGCGATGAGCGGCATTTCCGGCGGCGCCGGCGTGGATTACACGGTGGATCCGATGGCCTATTGGGGCACCTCGCAGTGGGACGACTACTGGAGGGGCTACCCCGACGAGGGCACCCGCCCGCGCGGACGCCACGGCGGCTGACAGGCCGCAGAAAGCGCGACCCGGGGTTTGACGATTACCGGGGGCTGGTTTGTCCCGACGCAGCCCCTTGGTAGCCTGCGGGAAGCGGCCCTGAACGGGGTCGTTTTCCGCTTTTTACAGGACGCCTGGCGGCTTGGCCGCCGGGCGTTTTTTTTGCCTTTTCAGCCCTGACAAGGGCTTTGCGATGATGTCGCAATCAGATGATAGCCCATAAATACATAGAATTACATAGCCTGCTGCACATTATTTTGCTTGACAGGGGCTTTTCAGTTATACCACAATTTCATCATAACCATAGCCCAAAACTCAATCAACAGAGGAGGGGGGCAAATCTCAATGCCGAGCAAAACAACCAACAAGAAAACAGACCAGACAACGGGCCGCACGGCCCGCCAACTTCTGCCGGCGCTGCTTGCGGCGCTGATGCTGACCGCGACCGCGGCCCTGGCAGGCAAACACGGCGCCGTCATAGAGGAAGGCAAGTCGCTGACCTTCGACCGCAAGAAAGGCAACTGCCTGGCGTGCCACTACATCGCCGGCGCGGTGTCGCCCGGCAACATCGGCCCGGCGCTGGCCGGCATGAAGGCGCGTTATCCGAAGAAAGAAGACTTGCGCGCCCGCATCTGGGATGTGACCGAGTTCGCCCCCGAGGCCATGATGCCGCCCTTCGGCAGGCACAAAATCCTGTCCGAAGATGAAATCACCAAAATAACGGAATACATTTACACTTTGTAGCAAAGTGAGGAAGGTATGACATGAATATCAAACGCAGACAAATCATCCGCGGCGGCCTTGCCGCCGCAGCCGCGGCGCTGTTGCCGCAGCCGCTGTTGGCGGCGGTGTGGCCGCAAAAGGCTTTCGAGTCGAAGAAGGTCGCCGACACCATCAGCAGCCTCACCGGCGGCGCCGCCGTCAGCGAGGACGGGCGCATCGCCATCAAGGCGCCGGAAATCGCCGAGAACGGCGCGGTGGTTCCGGTCGGCGTCAGCGCCGACATGGACAAGGTCGAGACCATCGCAATCCTGGTGGACAACAACCCGCTGCCACTGACCTCCAGTTATGAACTGCAGGGCGCGTCGTCGCCGGAAGTCTCGACCCGCATCAAGATGCTGAAGACATCCGATGTCATCGCGCTGGTCAAGGCCGACGGCAAATACTACAGCGCCAGCAAGAATGTCAAGGTGACCATCGGCGGCTGCGGCGGCTGAGCGGAGTACGGCATGGCAAAGAAACTGAAAGTGCGGACCAAGCGCGAAGACGGCTACACCGTCGTCAAGACGCTGATTACGCATCCGATGGAGACCGGCCTGCGCAAGGGGTCGGACGGCAAACTGGTGCCGGCGCATTTCATCAAGGAAGTGGTGTTCAAGGCCGGCGGCAAGGTGGTGTTCCGGGCGCACTGGGGCACCGGCATCGCCAAGAACCCGTATTTGTCGTTTCGTTTCAAGGGCGGCGACGCCGGTGACGACCTTGAAATCGCATGGGTGGACAACACCGGCGAATCCGACACCACCACGGTGAAAATCAAATGACGAAGAGAGGCGGAAAAATGACCGGAAAAATTCTCGCGGGCGTGCTCGGCGCAGCGTGTTTTGCGCTGGCGCCGGCAATGCTTCATGCCGACCCGCAAAGCGACCTGGAAGTGTATCAGCGCTTCTTCAAGGAAAAATACCCCGACATCCCGTTCACGCAGTTTGCCGACGGCGCCTACGCGCTGAACGAGCAAATGCGCGAGAACTGGGAGGCCATCGAGGAATTCCCGCCGTACGGGCCTTTTGTGGACAGCGGCGAAAGGCTGTGGGCGGCGCCGTTCGCCAACGGCAAGGGCTACGCCGACTGCTTCCCCGACGGGCCTGCGATGCAGCACAAGTTCCCGCGCTGGGACAAGGAGCAGGGCCAGGTGGTCACGCTGTCGCTGGCGCTGAACCAGTGCCGCGAGACGCACGGCGAGAAACCGATGAAATACAAGGGCAGCCCGCTGGTGGATTTGCTGTCGTACATCGCCTACCAGAGCCGCGGCAAGAAGATCAATGTCGTGGTGCCGAAAGACGACCCGCGCGCGATGGCCGCCTATCAGAAGGGCAAGGATTTTTACTTCACGCGGCGCGGCCAGTTGAATTTCTCGTGCGCGCACTGCCATTTCAAGAACTCGGGCATGTCGCTGCGAACCGACATTCTCAGCACCGCCGTCGGCCAGACCACCGGGTGGCCGGTGTACCGCTCCAAGTGGGGCACCGCGGGCACCTTGCACCGCCGCTACACCGGCTGCAACAAGCAGGTGCGCGCCAAGCCGTTCAAGCGCGAGTCGGAGCAGTACCGCAACCTTGAGTACTTCCATACACATATGAGCAACGGCCTGGCGCTTAACGGCCCGGCGGCGCGCAAGTGAGGCGGTTTGGCATGAAGGGTAGATATGCCGCCGCCGCTCAGCCGCGGCGGCTTGCGACGGGCAGCCTCCTGGCAGTGGCGTTGTTTTCCATGGTGTTGCCGGCGGGCGCCGGCAAGGCCGACCGGGCGGAGTTTGACCGCCTGCACGCCGAGGCCGAGCAGGCGCGCAAGAAAGCCGACTCCATCGGCGGCCAGTGGCGCGACACCGCCAAATTCCTGAAACAGGCCAAGGCCGCCGCCGACGCCGGCGAACTCGACAAGGCGATGAAACTGGCGCGGCGGGCGAAGGATGAAGGCGAGTTGGGCTACCGCCAGGCGAGTTCACAGAAAGGCAATGTGCAGATTCCTTCCTACTTGAAGTAGCGGAGGGCTTTTTGCATCTTTCCCGGCGCCAGTTCCTGACGGTACTCGGAAACGGCGTCATTGCCGGCGTCGTCGGGCGCGCGCCGGCGCTGGCGGCGGACGCCGCCGACTTTCCGCGCTACGGCAACCTGCGGCTGCTGCATTTCACCGACTGCCACGCGCAACTGCTGCCGTCGTGGTTCCGCGAGCCGGGCGTCAATCTCGGCGTCGGCGCCGCCGCCAACCGCGCGCCGCACCTGGTCGGCGGCAACCTGCTGCGGCGTTTCAACATCACCGATGCGCGCCTCGCCCATGCGCTGACCCACCTGGACTTTGAGAGCGCCGCGCGCAAATACGGCAAGGTCGGCGGTTTCGCCCACCTCGCGGCGCTGGTCAAGCGCCTGCGCGCCGACGCCGGCGGCGCCAGTTTGCTGCTGGACGGCGGCGACACCTGGCAGGGTTCCGGCACCGCCTACTGGACGCGCGGACGCGACATGATAGGCGCCGCCAACCTGCTCGGCGTTGATGTGATGACCGGCCACTGGGAATTCACCTATCAGGACAGCGAGGTGCTCGACAACATCGGGCGTTTCAACGGCGACTTCATCGCCCACAATGTCAGCCTCACCGAAGAGGGCCTGTTTGACGACCAGCCGGCCCACGACGCCGCCACCGGCCATGTTTTCAGGCCGTACACCATCAAGCGCGCCGGCGACGCGCGCGTCGCCGTCATCGGCCAGGCGTTTCCGTACACGCCGATAGCCAACCCGCAACGCTTTATTCCGTACTGGACATTCGGCATCCGCGAGGCGGCGCTGCAGCAACTGGTGCGGCGCGTGCGCGAGCGGGAAAAGCCCGACGCCGTGGTGCTGCTGTCGCACAACGGCATGGATGTGGACCTGAAACTGGCGGCGCGGGTCGGCGGCCTGGACGCGATACTCGGCGGCCACACGCACGACGGCGTGCCCGGCGCCATTGAGGTTTCCAACGCCGGCGGCAAAACGCTGGTGACCAACGCCGGCTGCAACGGCAAGTTTCTCGGCGTGATGGACCTGGACATCCGCCGCCGCCGCGTGGCCGGCTACCGCTACCGCCTGCTGCCGGTGTTTTCCAACCTGGTCAAGCCGGATGCGGAAATGAGCGGCTACATCGCCGAAGTCAGAAAGCCGTACCGCAAGCGCCTTGACGAGCCGCTGGCGCGCAGCGAGACGCTGCTCTACCGGCGCGACAATTTTGAGGGCACCTTTGACCGCCTGATTTGCGACGCGCTGCGCGAGAGGCTGGACGCGCAGATCGCGCTGTCGCCGGGGTTTCGCTGGGGCACGACCATCCTGCCGGGCGAGACTATCCGCATGGAGAATGTCCTCGACCAGACCTGCATGACCTACCCGGAAACCTACACCGCCGAGATGACCGGCGAGCAGTTGAAACTGGTGTTTGAGGATGTGTGCGACAATCTGTTCAACCCGGACCCGTACCGGCAGCAGGGCGGCGACATGGTGCGCGCCGGCGGGATGCATTACACCTGCGACCCGCTGGCCGGCGCCGGCAAGCGCATTTCCGGAATGCGCCTGGACGACGGCGCGCCGATTGACCCGGGCAAGCGCTACAAGGTGGCGGGCTGGGCGACGGTTCGCTCGCGCTCCGCCGGTGAGCCGGTGTGGGATGTGGTGGCGGCGTATCTGCGCGACCGCAAGACGGTGGCGCCGATGCAACACCGCCCGAAGATACTGAATATGGCGGGCAACCAGGGCGCCGGAGCCTGAATGTTCGCCGGGAGGCTGCAATGATGAATCACTCAACTGAACAACGCCGCGCGACGGGCTTGCGCCTGACAACGGCGCGCCTTGCCCCCGCGGTGTTCGCGGCGTTCGCGCTGCTGTGCGGCGCGGCGTTCGCGGCGGAAGACAAGACCAGGCCGTATCTGGAAACGCGCACGCTGTCGGCGGAGTTGTCGGCGCGCGCGGCGGACCAGGCGCTGGCCGCGTGCACCAAAAAAGGCTGGCAGGTCGCCGTCGCGGTGGTGTCGCGCGAGGGCCATTTGTCGCATTTCGCGCGCCACCCGCTGGCCGGCCCGCACACCATCACCATCAGCCGCAAAAAAGCCTACACCGCGGCGGTCGCGCGCGTGCCGACGAAAGATGTCGCCGACATGGAGCAACTGAACTCCATGCGGAACATGACGACGATGCGCGGCGGCGTGCCGATTTCGGTCGGCGGTTATTTCTACGGCGGCATCGGCGTGTCGGGCGCGACCAGCGAAGACGACGAGGTTTGCGCGCTGGCAGGCGTTGAGGCGGTCGCCGAGGAACTGGAGTTCGGCGAATGACGGCCTGGCGCAATGCAATCGCCCGGTGCCTGTGCCTCGCGTGGCTGGCCGCCGCGCCCGCGGCGGCGCCGGCAGCCGACGACAGCGCCGGGCGCGGCGGCGGCATGGAGAACCCGGGCCACATCGAGCACCCGGAGTGGTTCAAGGTCTCGTTTCTTGACATCGCCGAAGACATCGCCGAGGCGCGCGACGCCGGCAAGCACTATGTGCTGTATTTCTACCAGGACGGCTGCCCGTACTGCAAGAAACTGATAGAGGACAACTTCGGCCAGTTTGAGATTACCGACTACACGCAGCGCCACTTCGACCTGGTGGCGCTGGACATGTACGGCTCACGCGAGGTAACCGGGATGGACGGCGCCGTCATCAGCGAGAAGGAGTTTATTAAGCGCCACCGCGTGCAGGCAACGCCGTCGTTTATTTTCTTTGACATGAAGGGCAACATCGCCTTCCGCATGAACGGCTACCAGCCGCCCGGCAAGTTTTTTGATGTGCTGCGGTATGTCGCCGAAAAGAAGTACTACGAGATGAAGTACATTGATTATTTAAGACAGCGCCCGGCGCGCAAGGCGAGCGGCGTGCTGCACAGCCTCGACGGCGCCGCGAGGCCGCCGTTTGATGTGCGGAAATTGATAGACGACAGCGGCAAGCCGCTGCTGGTGCTGTTTGAGCAGAAACAGTGCTTAAGTTGCGACGAACTGCACGGCGACATCCTGCGCCGCGAGGAGAGCGCCGAATTGCTGCGACTTTTCCGCACCGCGCAGGTGGATATCCGCGGCGGCGGCGAGGTGGTCACGCCCGCAGGCGCCACGCTGGAGGCGACGGAGTGGGCGGAGTCGCTGAACATCAGTTATGTGCCGACGCTGCTGTTTTTTGACACCGCGGCGAACGAGGCGTTCCGGCTGGAGGGCTATGTGAAATCGTTCCACATCCAGTCGGCGATGGAATATGTCGCCCACGGCACGCACGCCAAACAGCCTGACTTTCAGGCGTTTCTGCGCGACCGCACCGCGCGCCTCAAGGCGCAGGGCATTGAGGTGGACATTCTGAATTGAGGGGTTGAGCGGATTGCGGGGCGCGCCGCCGGTGGCCATGCCGCCGTTATTCTGTCATAATGGGCGGAATGGCGGCGGTGCCTTGATGCCGCAGGCGGGCCGCCCGCCCCGTGAGCCGTCCATTTATTCACTTACTTGCAAACCATTAGAAAGGAGAACTGATGATGTTGATTTCCAGAACCCGGCTTGCCGCCGCGGTGCTTTTGCCGCTGTGCCTGTCGGTCGCGCCGATGACGGCGTTTGCCGCCAAGTTCAAGGTCAAGGACGGGCCGACGCTTGATATCTTCGGCTTCGCCCAACTCGGCTTTGAACAGTACGACAGGCCGAACAGTTCGCGCGACAACCTTGAGTTTGACACCGACCGCGTTCGTTTCGGCACCAAGGCAAAGTGGGGCGCGTGGGACGGCGCGCTGCATTTTGACGCCAACACCAACCGTGCCGACACCAGAGGCAGCACTTCGCTCGACCGCAAGATACGCGATGCGTTTATCCGCTACAAGTTCAGCGACGCCGCGCAAATCAAGGTCGGCCAGTACAAGACGCCGGTCGGCATGGGCTTTAAC
>RKSI01000103.1 GCA_007570905.1 Gammaproteobacteria bacterium | reverse complement strand
CCCAGACGAACATCTGCCGGCGGTTGAAAGCAAGCGCCTCGGCGCGGGTGACATTTTCCCCCGTCGGATTGGCGGTGCGAAACGCGTCCAGTTTGCCCTGGTAGTAGGTCAGCGTGCGGAGGGTGTCTGCGCGGGAAGGCTCGAAACTGAAGCCGCCCGCGACCCCGTCCAGCGCTTCGTCGTCCAGCACTTCGTCGAGCGTGGCTTCATAATGCGGCACGCAGATATGCAGCGTGTCCGCGGTGTTCTGCACCGTGCGGATTTGTTCGCCGGGAAACTGCCTGCCGAGGGTTTTGGCCGGGGCGGAGTGAACCTGCCGCGCCCATGCCTGGTCTTTCAGGTATTTTTCCGCCCACACCACCGAAGCGATTTCCTTGGTCATGGGCAGTTGTACGGTTTTCTGTTTCATCTCATTGGTCTCCTGTTATTGGGGGTTTGCCGGGCCGCCGCGGGATATTCACCGAATGAAAATCCCGCGGCATTGCGACACGGGTTACTCCGCGTCACTCACGTCGTACAACCCGGTGTCTTCATTAAAGGCGCCGACGCCGGCGGCGATTCCAACGCCGACTCCCGCCGCCACCGCCGCGGCTCCCACGGCGCCGGCGCCGGTAACGGCGGCCGGAACGGCGAGCAGGCTGAGCATCCAGATAAAACCGCCCGAGACATCCGCCATTGCCTCGTCGGCAAGCTCCAGTGTGCCGTCGTTCAGCATTTTGTAGTCCGGCACGCAGAGGTTCAGCGTGTCCGAAGTGTTTTGCACCGTGCAGACCTGCATTGACGGGGACTTTCCGGCAAACGCTTTCGCTGCCGGGTCGGCTTTTATCTCCGCGAGAAAGCCCTTGTCCTCAACGCACTTCTTTGCCCAGATAACCGAAGCAATTTCGTTGGTCACCGGCACTTGTTGTTTTGTTTCCATTGTTTGCCTCCTGTGCAAGTATTGATTGGAATACCGCCATTGAATCCCCCCCCCTCCCCCGCTGTCAAGTTTTCTGGCCGTTGCCACAGGTTTCTGAACGGACAGCCCCGCCGCCGCCGGGCATGAAGCGCCGCCTGCCGCCATTGGCGACCGCCCGGCGCACCCGGCGCCCGGTGGTTGCGCGCGGCCTGTCATTTGCTAAAATCAATCGCAAACGCCTTAACAATCGTCTTTCAGGGATGATTCCGGGGCGCGACAGGGACAACTCCGCGATGACAAGACAACCGACGCTGCGCCAACTGGCCCTTCTGGTGTCGCTGCACACCCACCTGCATTTCGGCAAGGCGGCGCGCGCCAGTTTTGTGTCGCAGTCCACCTTCAGCCTGGCCATCAAGGAACTGGAATCGCAGTTGGGCGCGACGCTGGTGGACCGCACCAGCCGCAAGGTGCTGTTCACATCGTTCGGCCAGGAGGTGGTCGAGCAGGCGCGCGTGGTGCTGCGCGAGGCCGACCGCCTGGTTGAAATCGCAAGCCGCGGCAAGGAGCCGTTCACCGGGCGCCTGCGGCTCGGCGTGATTCCGACGATCGCGCCGTTCGTGCTGCCGGCGATTCTGCCGGATGTTCGCCGCCGCTGGCCGAAACTGGAACTCTCCATCCGCGAGGACCTGACGCGGCGCCTGCACGACGAACTGCTCGACGGGCAACTGGACCTGATACTGATTGCGCTGCCGTTCGACCTGAAGGGCGCCGACACGCTGTCGCTGTTCAAGGACCGCTTCCTGCTCGCCTACCGCAAGGGCACCAGGTTGTTCGACCCGGGCAACTACGACGAAGAGACGCTGCCGGACAACAGCATCCTGCTGCTCGAGGACGGCCATTGCCTTCGCAACCATGCGCTTTCGGCGTGCAGCGTCAAGCACATTGAAAAGATCAGCCCGTACAGCGCGAGCAGTCTTTACACGCTGGTGCAGATGGTCAACAACGACCTCGGCATCACCTTCGTGCCAGAACTGGCGCACGCCCGCGGGCTGCTGGCGCGCACCCGTGTCGAGACGATGGAAATGCCGCGCAGCGCCTACCGCGAGATTGGCTTCGCATGGCTCAAGGGCACGGTGCGCGCCGACGAGTACCGCGCTTTCAGTGAACTGTTCGTCAAACTCGGCGCGGAGGGCCGGTGAACGCGGCGCGCGGGCGTCCGCCGCCGGTGGCGCGCGCGCTGCTGAGCGTGTCGGACAAGACCGGCGTTGTCGCCTTCGCGCGCGGCCTGCGCGACGCCGGCGTCGAGATTCTGTCCACCGGCGGCACCGCGCGCGCGCTGCGCGAGGGCGGCGTCGAGGTGCGCGATGTGTCGTCTTACACCGGCTACCCGGAAATCATGGACGGGCGCGTCAAGACGCTGCACCCGCGCGTTCACGGCGGCCTGCTGGCGCGCCGCGGCGAGGACGACGCGGTGATGGCCGAGCACGGCATCGCCGGCATTGATTTGCTGGCCGTCAACCTGTATCCGTTTGAGCGCAGCGTCGCGCGCGGCGCGCGCCTCGCCGAGGCGGTGGAGAATGTGGACATAGGCGGTCCGGCGATGGTGCGGGCGGCGGCCAAGAACCACCGCTTTGTGACGGTCGTCACCAACCCGGCGGATTATGACGAGGTGCTCGGTTTGATACGCGACCACGGCGGCGTCGGCGACATTCGCCGCCTCGAACTGGCGGCGGCGGCGTTCAGCCACACCGCTGCGTACGACCGCGCCATCGCTTCATGGTTCGCCGGCCACCGCGCCGCAATGCCGCGAACGGCGGACGCCGCGCCGCAAAAGCCGGATGCTGCAACGCAGACGCCAGATGCTGCACTGCAAGTACCGGACGCCGTGTCGCAAACGCCGGGCACCGCGCCGCAAGTGACGGGCGTTGCATCGCAGACACCTGACATTGCACCGCAAACGGCGGGCACTGCACCACAAACGCCGGGTGCCGCACCGCAAAAGCCGGGCACTGAATCACAAACACCGGACGCCGCGCCGCAAGCACCTGGTGCCGCGCCACAAACGCCGGGTGCTGCACCGCAGACGCCGGGCACTGCATCACAAACGCTGAAAGCCACACCACAAACACCGGACGCCGCACCACAAACACCGGACGCCGCGCCGCCGCCCGACTTGCCGCAAGCCTGGGGCGGTTTTCCGCAGGCCGCACGGCTGCGCTACGGCGAAAACCCCCACCAGATTGCCGCGCTGTACAGCGGCGGCGGCGGTCTTGCCGGCGCGGAGCAGTTGCAGGGCAAGCAACTGTCGTTCAACAACTATCTCGACGCCGACGCCGCCGTGCGCGCGGTGCGCGAGTTTGCCGACCGGCCCGCGTGCGTCATCGTCAAGCACGCCAACCCGTGCGGCGCGGCCTGCGCCGACAGCCTCGCCGAAGCCTGGCGGCGCGCGCGGCAGACCGACCCGCAGTCGGCGTTCGGCGGCATCGTCGCCGTCAACCGCGCGCTCGACGCCAACACCGCGCGCGCGCTGGCCGAGCAGTTTGTCGAAGTCGTCGTCGCCCCGCAGGTCGCGCCCGATGCGTTGGCGGTGCTGGCCGCCAAAACGGCGCTGCGCGTGCTGGCGCACGGCGCCATGCTCGGCGACGACGGCGGCCTTGACGCGCGCGCCGTCGCCGGCGGCGTGCTGGTGCAGCAGGCCGACACGCGCCGCGTCGCCGCCGGCGATTTGAAAACGGTCACGCGCCGCAAGCCGGACGAACGCGAAACCGCCGACCTGCTGTTTGCGTGGCGCGTCGCCAAGCATGTCCGCTCCAACGCGATTGTGCTGGCCGCGGAAGGGCGCACATCGGGCATCGGCGCCGGGCAGATGAGCCGCGTGGATTCGGTGCGCCTCGCGGTGGACAAGGCGGCGCGCGCGGGGCGTGTGCTGACCGGCGCGGCGATGGCGTCGGACGCTTTCTTTCCGTTTGAAGACGGCATTGCCGCCGCGCACGAGGCCGGCGTCGGCGCCGTCATTCAGCCGGGCGGCTCGGTCAATGACCGCAAGATTATCGCCGCCGCCGACGAACGCGGCATGACGATGGTGTTCACCGGCGTGCGCCATTTCAGGCATTAAAAGTGCGCGCGCCGGAACCGCAATGCGATGCGCCGATGGCCGGCGGCGCGGCAAAGGACGCCCGGCTTTGCGGGCCGCGCGCGGCGAGACCGTGATGGATGTGCTGATAGTCGGCGGCGGCGGGCGCGAGCACGCGATGGCGTGGAAGATTGCGCGCAGCGCGCAGGCCGGCAAGGTTTATGTCGCGCCGGGCAACGCCGGCACCGCGCTGGAAGAAGGCGTCGCCAATGTGCCCATTGCCGCCGGCGACATTGATGCGCTGTGCGCGTTCGCGCGCGAGCGCGGCATCGGCCTGACAGTGGTCGGCCCGGAGGCGCCGCTGGCGCAGGGCATCGTCGATCGCTTCCGCGAGCGCGGCCTGGCGATTTTCGGGCCGGCGCGCGCCGCCGCGCAACTGGAATCTTCCAAGGTTTTCTGCAAGGACTTCATGCGGCGCCACGGCATTCCGACGGCAAACTGGCGCAGTTTCAGCGACGCGCGCGCGGCGCGCGCGTTTTTGCGCGAATGCAAGTTGCCGGCGGTGGTCAAGGCCGACGGCCTCGCCGCCGGCAAGGGCGTCGTCGTCGCGCATGAGCGCGGCGACGCCGAGCGCGCGGCATCTGAGATGCTGTCCGGCGACCTCTTCGGCGACGCCGGGCGGCGCATTGTCATTGAGGACTTTCTCGAGGGCGAAGAGGCCAGTTTCATCTGCCTTTGCGACGGGCGTTCGCTGGCGCCGCTGGCGGCGTCGCAGGACCACAAGGCGCGCGACGACGGCGACGCCGGGCCGAACACCGGCGGCATGGGCGCGTATTCGCCGGCGCCGGTCGTCACCGGCGCCGTGCGCGAGCGGGTTATGCGCGAGATTATGCGCCCGGTCGTAGCCGGCCTTGCCGCCGACGGCATTGAGTACACCGGCTTTCTGTACGCCGGGCTGATGGTGGACAAACACGGCGGCGCGCGCGTGCTGGAGTTCAACTGCCGCCTGGGCGACCCGGAAACCCAGCCGCTGCTGATGCGGCTGCGAACGGATTTGCTGGAATTGTGCCTCGCCGCCGTTCACCGGCGACTGGACGGCGCCGCCGTTGAATGGGACGGGCGCACCGCGCTCGGCGTCGTGCTTGCGAGCGGCGGCTATCCCGGCGCCTGCGACACCGGGCATGTCATTGAGGGGCTGGAGAGTGTGTCGGAGGACGACACCAAGGTTTTCCATGCCGGCACCCGGCTGGACGGCGGCGTTGTCAGAACCAGCGGCGGGCGCGTGTTGTGCGTTACTTCGCTCGGCGACGATGTGAAACAGGCGCGTGAGCGCGCCTACCGCGCCTGCGAGCGCATCCGCTGGCCGCGGCGGTTCTTTCGCACCGACATCGGGCACCGCGCGGTGTAAGTCCGCGCGGCGCGCGGCGGCGCGGGCGGCGTCAGCCTTTCATCGCCTCAAAGAATGCGTCGTTGGTCTTGGTCGCCTTCATTCTGGTCAGCAGGAATTCCACCGCCTCGGCGTCGTCCATTGAGTTCAGGAATTTCCGCAGTATCCAGATTTTTTGCAGTTCCTCCGGCTCCATCAGCAGTTCCTCGCGCCGCGTGCCGGAGCGCTTGATGTTGATGGCGGGATAAATGCGGCGCTCGGCGATGCGCCGGTCAAGG
>RKSI01000202.1 GCA_007570905.1 Gammaproteobacteria bacterium | reverse complement strand
GGTGTCGCTTGAAGTGGCGGCATCGTCTGCCGGCGCGGACACGGCAACAACGGTGCTGACCTGGCCGGTGATAGACAGCGCCGATGCGCTGGCTTCCATTGCGCGCGACAATGACAACGACGGCGTCCCGAATGCGCGCGACAATTACCCGTTGCTGAACAGCCTGCCGATTGCGGTTGCGGGCGGCATCAGCGGTTACCCCGACCGAAGTTCAGCGGGTGCGGACGGGTGGCATCACATCCGCCCGCTGCTGCCGTTGCACAATCAGTTTGCCGGCAGTTATGCGACACGCGCCGGCCTTTCATTCCACACCGGTTTCAGCGGCGATGCGCGGATGCTGGCACGCCTTCCGGTTGCGACATCCGTCGGGCAAACAATCGCGGCGCCAGAAGGACAGACCCCGCTTGCGGCCACTTATCAGCCGGGCGTCGCGATACAGATGAATTACGCTGATTTTGCAGCGTCGCTGTCGCGTGATGAGCTTGGCGCGATGGCGCGGCAGTCGCGGCGCGATATTGCGGTGGTGTATAACTTCCGCTTGCACGGCGTGGAGCCGTTGGTTGCACAAGGCGCGATGCTTGCCGGAGGCCGCGCAGGCGTGGTAATCCCGCTGCCTGAATCATTGCGCGAGCACACAAACATACTGCCACTGCATTACACCAACGGCGCATGGTCCGGTTTCAGCACCGAACCTGACAAACCCGCCACAGCAGGCTTTGCCCCATTGCAGGCAGGCGCTTGCCCGGATGACAGCGGCCTTGCCGGCAGCCCCTACCGCACCACAAGCGGCGCCCTGAACACCCGCAAGCGCACAGGCGACGCCTGCATGGTGCTGTACCTCACCGATGGCGCCGCCGCCGACCGCGATGGCAACATCAACGGCGTCGTGGACGCGCTGATTGGCCTCGCCGCCACCGCGCCGCCGCGCTGATATTTCACACTGCACGCACGCCCCGCCCCGCCCCGCACGGCCACCAACGCCAATGCCCTGGCTTCCTGCTTCCGTAGCAAATGGCGGCAAGGTGATGTTCCAGGTTCCCGCTTCCGCAGCAATGGCGCACGGGGCGCGAATAACCGCCCTAAAGCTTTTCCTTCCTCAACGACAACCACGCCCCCGCAACGCACAGCGCCGCGCCGGCGCCGGTGGTGTAGAGCACAATGCGCGGCCAGAACATCCCGTCGCGCGCGAAATCGCTGCCGTAAAGCGACAGCAGTTGTCGCAGGTGGTCGTCAATGATGGCGGTGGCGAGGGCGGTGGTGAGGCCCGCCAGCAGGCCGCCGCCTAAGCCGTAGCACAGGGCGGTGTAGAAGAACGGGCGTTTGATGAAGGCGTCGCCGGCGCCGAGCAGGGCGAGAATTTCCATTTCGTCGCGGCGGCTCTCGGTTTCCGAGCGGATGATGGCGGCGATGACCAGCAGCACCACCGCCGCGAACAGCGCCGCCAGCAGGTGAACGGCGGTGCGCGCCAGCGCGATGATGGCGTCCAGCCGTTGCAGCCAGGCGATGTTGGTTTCGGCGCGGTCAACGCCGTTCAGGTTGTGCAGGCGCGCGCTCAGCAGGTTCAGGCCCGGTGCGCGGTCGTGTTGCGCGTCGGGTGTCACTTCCACCACCGCGGGCAGCGGGTTGCTTTCAAACAGCGCCAGCATGTCGCCGATGTCGCGCTGTTCGCGGAACGCGCGCAACGATTCTTCGGCGCTGATGACGGCAACCTGCGCGACGCCTTCAGTGGCGGCGATTTCCTCGCCTAATCGCCGCACTTCGGCGGCGGCGGTTTGCGGTTTCAGATACACCGAGATTCGCGCCGGCGACGAGTGGTCCGGCAGCAGCGCGCCGGTGTTGTGCAGCACGCTCAGCGCAATCGCCGGCAGCGCCAGCGCGACCGCAATCAGCGACAGCGTCAGCGCGCTCGCCAGCGGCGCTTTCGCAAGCCGCGCCAGCGTCCCGGCCAGCGCCATCTGGTGGCTGTCGAGGTAAAGGCGCAGCGTTGCAAACATCGTTCAGGCGCTCGCGGCCAGGCGGCGGTTGCGGCAAGGGCGCGCCATTGTGAACATCGTTGCACACAGCATTCGGGCATTCACAACCGAACGGCATTCGCGGCAAAGGTGCGGCACTGCAACCATCGGCGCAAACATCATTCAGCGCCTCCCGCCAAACGCCCCTCGTGCAGCGTGACAACGCGGTGCCCGAGCACGCCTATCAGCGCAAGGTCGTGGCTGGCCACCAGCGTTGTCGTGCCGGCGCGGTTGAATTCGCTGAACAGGTTCATGATCTCGCGCGACAACTCCGGGTCAAGGTTGCCGGTCGGTTCGTCGGCCAGCAGTATCAGCGGGCGGTTGACGATGGCGCGCGCGATGCCGACGCGCTGCTGCTGGCCCGCCGACAGCGACGCCGGGTTCAGCGCCTCTTTGCCCAGCAGACCCACCTTGTCCAGCGCCGCACGCACGCGCTTGCCGGCCTCAACGCGCCCGGCGCCGCCGATGCGCAGCGGCAGCGCGACATTGTCAAACACCGGGCGGTCGAACAGCAGGCGGTGGTTCTGAAACACAAAACCGATGCGCCGGCGCAGATACGGAATCTGCGCGCGCGCAAGCCGCGTGATGTCCCTGCCGTTGACAAACACCTGGCCGAAGTCGGGGCGCTCAATGGCGGCAATCAGCCGCAGCAGCGTGCTTTTGCCGGCGCCGGAATGCCCGGTTATGAAGGCCATCTCGCCGTCGCCTATTTCCAGGTTTATCTCCGCCAGCGCGGTCTCGCCGCGAAACCGCTTGACCACCTTGTGCAGTTGAATCATTCGCGCGCCGCCGTGCTTGCCGCGGTGTTTGCCGTTGTGCTCTCCGCCGTGTTTGCCGCGTCCGGCGTGTCCAGGCCGAGCATCGCGCCGGCGTATTCGCGCGCGTTGAACGGGCGCAGGTCTTGCGCCGCCTCGCCGACGCCGATAAAGCGAATCGGAATGCCGAATTCGGCGGCCATCGCCACCAGCACGCCGCCCTTTGCGGTGCCGTCGAGTTTGGTTGCGACAATGCCGGTTACGCCGAGCGCGTCGTGGAAGGCGCGGGTTTGCGACAGCGCGTTCTGGCCGGTGCCGGCGTCCACCACCAGCAGCACCTCGTGCGGCGCGGCGTTGTCCTGGCGCGCCATCGCGCGCTTGACCTTTTTCAGTTCCTCCATCAGGTTGCGGTCGGTGTGCAGCCGCCCGGCGGTGTCGGCCAGCAGGATGTCGGCGCCTTTGGCGCGCGCCGACGCCAGCGCGTCGAAGATAACGGCGGCGCTGTCGGCGCCCGGCGCCTGCGAGACGACGGCGATGTCGCAGCGCCGCCCCCACGCCTCAATCTGCTCGATCGCCGCCGCGCGGAAGGTGTCGCCGGCGGCGAACATCACCGACCTTCCGCACGCCTTGTAATGATGCCCGAGTTTGCCGATGGTGGTGGTCTTGCCGACGCCGTTGACGCCGGCGACCAGCACCGCAAACGGCCCGCCCGCGCCCGCCGCCGGCGCGCCGCCGTCCGGCAACTGGCACGGCGCCAGCACCGCGGCGATTTCATCGCGCAACAATTCCAGCAGCGCGGCCAGGTCGCGCGCGCCGCCGCGCCCGGCGCGTTTTTTCAGGTTGTCTATGACGGCCAGGCTGGTGGCGGCGCCGACATCGGCGCCGAGCAGCCGCGTTTCCAGTTCGTCAAAGAAGCGCGCGCCGCCGTCCGCGCCGCCGTCGCCGAGCAGGCCGCCGAGGCCGCCGGTGAGACGCTCGCTGGTGCGGGTGAGTCGCTGTTTCAGGTGTTTCAGCCACATGGTTTTGTCCTTGTGCCGCCGTGCCGTGCCGCCGCGCCGCACACGCGCAGTGTAACCGGGAATTATATCTGCAATGTGGTATATTGAAGGCGGCAGGCTGTTTCCCATAACTTTACCTGCGACAACCAACCGGGAGGTGTTCAATATGCTGGCTGAAAGCGTGTGGATTCTGACACTCGTGAGTCTGGTTCTGCTGTCGGCGGTGTTTCTGTTCGTGATTGCGAACTCCGGCGACGAGCGGGACTATTCCGAGGTGCAGAAAAAGTGGTACGCCATCCGTTCCAAATGGCTGCTGTTTCTTTTTGTCGTCGGCGTCATCGTCACCTGGGCGACGCTGTCGCCTTACCCGATTACCGACCAGCACGCCGCCGCGGACGCCGACACGACGGTGGTTAAGGTGGTCGGCCACCAGTGGTACTGGGAGATAGACAACACCGAATACAGCGCCGGCGACACCGTCGAGTTTCATGTCACTTCCGGCGATGTCAATCACGGCTTCGCCATCTACGACGAAGAGGACCGCCTGCTGACGCAGACCCAGGCCATGCCCGACTATGTGAACAAGGTGCGCCACACCTTCGACCGGCCCGGCGCCTACCGGGTGCTGTGCATGGAATACTGCGGGCTTGCCCACCACGCGATGCTCGCCGAACTGACCGTCCGATAACCAACCGCCTGCAAGGGGGAACCAAACATGTCCGAAGCAATCCAATACGACGCCGCCGAAAACCGCGCCGGCCTGACCGGCGTCAAGGCATACCTGCTGACCAGTCTGCTGGTCTTTGCGCTGATGATGCTCGCGGGCGTCGTGCTGCGCGCGGCGCAGGGCGCCTATATCAACATTCCGCCCGAAGTCTTTTACCAGATCATGACGCTGCACGGCGCCGGCATGGTCGGCATCGCGGGTTTCGCGGGCGCCGGCGTGCTGTGGTATTTCCTGCGCCAGTATGTGCGGCTGAACGGCAAGGTGCTGTGGCTGAATTACTTCATCTTTCTGGGCGGCGTGGTGCTGATACTCGCGGCCATCCTGATTGGCGGGTTTGCCGGCGCGTGGACATTTCTGTATCCGCTGCCGGCGCAGTCCATGGGGCTGTGGTCGCCGACGGCGGCGACGGCCTACATGCTCGGCCTGCTGGTGATAGGCACCGGTTTTCTGCTGCTGTACCTGGACATCGGCATCGCGCTGATTAAGCGCTACGGCGGCCTCGGGCGCGCGCTCGGCGTGCCGATGATGTTCGGCGCCAAGGTGGATCCGTCGCACCCGACCACGGTGGTCGCCGGCACGATGGTGCTGATAGTGAACTTCACCGGCATCGCCGCCGGCGCCGTGGTGCTGGCGCTGTGCCTGTTCAACCTGTGGCAGCCCGAATACAAACTGGACCCGCTGCTGATAAAGAACCTGATTTATTTCTTCGGCCATGTGTTCATCAACGCGACGATTTATTCCGGCGTGGTGGCGGTGTATGAGTTGCTGCCGAAATACACCGGGCGGCCATGGAATGTATCCAGGCCGTTTCTGTATGCGTGGGGCGCGGCGACGCTGATGGTGCTGGCGGTGTATCCGCACCACCTGCTGATGGACTTCGTGATGCCGCCGTGGATGCTGGTGATGGGGCAGGTGCTCTCGTATCTGAGCGGCATTCCGGTGCTGGCGATTACCGCCTACGGCGCGCTGACGATAGTCTATCGGTCGGGCATCCGCTGGGATGCGGCCAGCGCGTGCATGCTGATTGCGATGTTCGGCTGGGCCGGCGGCGTGATTCCGGCGGTGATAGACGGCACGCTGATGGTCAACAAGGTGATGCACAACACGATGTGGGTGCCCGGGCACTTTCATTTTTACCTTCTGCTGGGGCTGCTGCCGATGGTCATCGGCGTTTGCTATTACCTTTCCAACAACCGCGAGAACGGCGGCAAGCCGCTGGTGGACACGGCGGCGCTGGCGATTTACTTCTTCGGCGCGATGGGGTTGATACTGGCGTTTCTGGCCGGCGGCGCCGACAGCGTGCCGCGCCGCTGGGCCGAGCATTTTGAGAGTTGGCGTTTTCTCGGGCAGTTGAGCGCCGTCGCCGGCGGCCTGACGCTGCTGGGCTTTCTGGTCATCACACTGCGTAATCTGGTGAAACTGCCGCAGGCGAAGATTGCGTGATGACAGCGGCGGATGTGCACGCCGCCCTGTTTTGCCGCCGTTGTCGCGCGAGGCAGTTTTCTCGCGCAGTGTCTTTGCGATGATGCGCACGCCGCCCGGTTTTGCCGCCGCCGTTGCGGTTTGCCCTGCCTGACGGCGGCGGGTGATGCGCACGCTGTTCAGTTCCGTTGCCGTCGCCGCGGCCTGTTTTGCGGCGATTTGGGCGCAGACGGACGGGCTTGAGGCGTTCACTTCCGAGAGCAAGCGCAGGCTCAGCATCAGCCGGCAGCCGCGGCCCGTCGTCGCGGTGGAGTTTCAGACGCAGCGCAGCGAGACGCTCGGCTGGGACGCCTTTCGCGGGCGATATGTGATTGCCGACTTCATTTACACGCGCTGCGGCAGCGTGTGCCATGCGCTGGGGATTGAGTTCTCGCAAATACAGAAACAGGCGGCGGACCTGATTGCCGACGGGCAACTGCACCTGCTGAGCGTCAGTTTCGACGCCGCCAACGACACGCCCGTGCAACTGGGCGGCTATCTCGCCCGCTTCGGCGGCGACCCGGGTTCGTGGACGGCGGCGCGCGTGCTTGATGCGCGCGGTGAACGGCGATTGTTTGAGCAGTTCGGCATCGTCGTGCTGCCCGACGGCGCCGGCGGCTACGCGCATAACGCCGCGCTGCATTTGATTTCGCCGGATGGCGAGTTGATGCAGGTGGTGGATTACGGCGAGTCGGACGAGTTGATTGCGTGGCTGAGACGGGGGGCGGGATGAGCGGGCGCGTGCGCCTGGCCGCATTGCTGGCCGGCTGGTTGGCGGTGTCGGCGTCGCCAATCGCGGCCTGGCTTGAGTCTTCAATGCTGCTTCATCTACTGGTGCAACTGCCGTTGCTGGCGTGGGCGGGGTGGCTTGGCGGCGCGCTGCTGCCGCCGGCGTGGGTGGAATGGCTGAACCGCTATAACCGCCGCGGCGTGACCGGCGTCGTGCTTGTCAGCGGCGTCGCTCTCTTCTGGATGCTGCCGAGCGCGCTTGATGCATCGCTCGACAGCGGCCTTTTCGCCGCGGCCAAGGCGTTCTCCATCACGCTGCTGATTGGCACGGCGCTGTTCATCACATCCAGGGTGTGGCACCCGCTGCTGAAAGGGCTGTTTCTGCTTGAGGCATGGGCAATGCTCGCCCGCCTCGGCTATGTCTATGCCATCTCCCCCGACCGCCTCTGCACCAACTACCTGTTCGGCGAACAACAACTCCTCGGCGAAGCCCTGCTGTGGCTCGCCGGCGCCTGGGCCGTCCTCTGGACCACCCGCATCATGATAGGCCCCGACCGGCCCCGCCTGAAAACAACGGACGGCACGGGCGATTAGCCGCGCCAACCGGCGGGCGCAGTCAAGTATAATCCCCATTGAAACCATGAAACTGTCACTGAATAGATGGATGCACAGGCCGCATGCGCGGCGTGTCTGCGCGCTGGTTTGTGTGCTGGCCGTTGTGGTGACGGGCGGTTGCGCCGATATGCCGGCATATACCGCTTCCGCCGCGCCCGGCGTGTCCGAACACGGTGTCACCGAGTTTGTGCTGGACAACGGCATGAAAGTGCTGGTGTATGAGGACCATCGCGCGCCCGTTGTTGTCGCGCAGTTGTGGTACCGCGTCGGCGGCGCCGATGAATACGGCGGGGTTACCGGCATCTCGCATTTTCTTGAGCATCTGATGTTCAAGGGCACCCGCAAGTATCCGCGCGAGTTGTTCACGAAGACAATCAAACGCTACGGCGGGCGCGACAACGCCTTCACCGGTTCCGATTACACCGCGTATTACCAGGTGTTTGAGAAAAGCAGGCTGCCGGTCAGCTTTGACCTGGAGTCCGACCGCATGACCAACCTGATTCTGAAACCCGAAGATGTCGAGAAGGAGCGCGAGGTCGTCAAGGAAGAGCGGCGCTGGCGCGTGGATGACAGGCCCGAGTCGCGCGTGCGCGAACAACTTTACGCGACGGCGTTCAACAACGCGCCGTACCGCAACCCGGTCATCGGCTGGATGAAGGACATCGAACAACTGTCGCTTGAAGATTTGCGCGGCTGGTACGAACGCTGGTATGCGCCGAACAACGCCGTTTATGTGGTGGTCGGCGATGTGGACCCGGCGGAAGTTCGGCGCCTGGCGCGGCGTTATCTGGAGCCGCTTAAGCGCCGCCCGTTGCCGCCGCGCAAGGCGCGCAGCGAACCGCCGCAGGACGGAGAACGGCGCGTTTCAGTGGCGGCGCAGGCGGTGCAGCCGTACATTGCGATGGGTTACCGGACGCCGCGCGCGGGCGACACTCCGGTTGAATGGCATCCGTACGCGCTGTCGGTGCTGGCGGCGGTGCTCGGCGAGGGCGGCACATCGCGCTTCGCCCGGCGGCTGGTGCGCGGCGACGCCGTCGCGCTGCACGCCGGCGCCGGTTACAGCCCGTACAGCCGCTACGATGATTTGTTCACCATCCACGCCGCGCCGGTCGCGGGCGTCGGGATGACGATGCTTGAAAACGCGATTGCGCGCGAGGTGGAAGACCTGCGCGACAACCTGATTGACGAAGATGAACTCGTCGCCATCAAGGCGCGCCTGATTGCCCACGAGGTGTACCGCCGCGACTCCATCAGCCACCAGGCGTATTTGCTCGGCAGTCTGGAGACCATCGGCGTCGGCTGGCGCGAGTTGTTCCGTTACCGCAAGCGCATCGAGGCGGTTACGCCGGAGCAGGTGCGGACGGTCGCGCGCGAATACCTGACGCCCGCGCGCCGCTCGGTCGCGGTGCTTGAACCGCGCGGAATCGCAGGCCGATGACGCGCCCGGCAAACCGCTTGCATCAAGGCGCGCGAATGCCCGCCGCCGCCGGCGCCGGTGGTGCTGAAGGCCGATGACGCGCCCGGCAAAACTGCCGCCGCTGTTCGGTCTGCTGCTTTTTGCGCTGTCCGGTTTGCCGCCGTTCGCGGGCGCCGCCGCCGCGGTTGAAATAGACCACTGGCGCACGCCGCAGGGCATTGCGGTCTATTATGTGCAGCGCACCGAACTGCCGATGCTGGATGTGCGGCTGGTGTTTGACGCCGGCAGCGCGCGCGACGGCAACGCTTACGGCCTCGCCAATCTGTCGGCGCACCTGCTGGGGCGCGGCGCCGGCGGCCTTGACGCCGACGAGATTGCGGTGCGTTTCGGGCATGTCGGCGCGCAGTATTCGGCGTCGGTCGGGCGCGACATGACATCGCTGTCGCTGCGCACGCTGGTCGCGCCGGACTATATGAAGCAGGCGCTTGACACTTTTGTCACAGTGCTGGCGAAGCCGGATTTTCCGCCGGTTGAGTTTGAACGCCTTAAGAAACAGGTGCTGACCGGCATCGGGAAACGCGCGCAGGAACCGGGCACGCTCGCGGGGCTGGCGTTCAGCCGCGCGATTTACCGCGGCCATCCGTACGCGCATCCGCCGCAGGGCGAGAAGGACAGCGTGGCCGCCATCACGCTGAAAGATGTGCGCGCCTTTTACCGGCGTTACCTGGTTGCGCGCAATTTGACGATGATAGTCGTCGGTGACCTGGCGCGTCCGCGCGTCGAGGCTTTCGCGGCGCGCATCGCGGAGGCGCTGCCTGCGGGCGCCGCGCCGGCGCCGCTGCCGCCGCTGCGCGACATCACCGCGCCGCGCGAGATACGGGTGCCGTTCAAGTCGGCGCAGGCGCATATATTCATGGGCCAGCCCGCCGTCGCCCACGACCACGCCGATTACTTTCCGCTGTATCTCGGCAACCACATTCTCGGCGGCAGCGGTTTCGGCTCGCGCCTGATTGAGACGGTGCGCGTCGCCAACGGCTATGCATACAGCATCTGGAGTTACCTGGTGCACCGCCGCGAGCGCGGCGCCTTTGTGGTCGGCTTTGAGACGCGCGCCGACCAGGCCGACGACGCCATCGCGCTGACGCGCAATGTCATCGCCGAGTTCAAGCGCGACGGGCCGGAAGACGCGGAACTGGCGCTGGCGAAGGACAATGTGCAGGGCGGCTTTCCGCTTCGCGTCAGCGACAACGGCAAGATTATCGACTGGGTTACGCGCATCGCCGTTCACCGCCTGGATCTTGATTTTCTCGACACCTTTGTCGGCAAGGTGCGCCAGGTTGAAAAGGATGACATTGTGCGCGCGTTCCGCGACCGCATTGCCGACGATTTGACCGTGGTCGTCGTCGGCGGCTGACCGCGCCGATGCCGCGCACGCCGCCGGGCAAAGTCCGCATCATCGCGGGCGACTGGCGCGGGCGCCGCCTTGAGTTTGCCGGCGAGCCGCATCTGCGGCCAACGCCGGACCGCGTCCGCGAGACATTGTTCAACTGGCTGCAACCGGCGATCGGCGGCGCGGTTTGTCTCGACCTGTTCGCCGGCAGCGGCGCGCTCGGCTTTGAGGCGCTGTCGCGCGGCGCCGCGCACGCCACGCTGGTGGACGCCGACGCGCGGGTGTGCGCGCAAATCCGCCGCGAGGCAAAGCGCTTCGGCGCACAAGGCATTGAGGTGGTGCACGACAGCGCCGAGCGTTTTATTGCGAACTTTGCCGCGCCCGCCGCCGCCGCGCACGGCATTGAGACCGCGCACGACAACGCCGGGCACGCTGCTGCGAATGCCGACGCTGCACGCGGCATTGATGTTGCGCACGACAACGCCGATGTTACAAACGCCGCCGCCGCGCGCACTTGCGACATTGTTTTTCTCGACCCGCCATTTGCCTCCGGCCTGCTTGAGGAAACCTGCCGTTTGCTGGACGGGTGCGGCGGGCTGATTCATCCGCGCACATTGATTTACGCCGAGGCCGCCGCCGGTTCGTTCGCGCCGCCGCGGCACTGGCGCCGTGTTCGCCGCGCGCGCGCGCACGATGTGGAGTATTTTCTGCTGACGGCGGGCGCGGCGGCAGTGGAGTAGAATACGCCGCATGAGTTTGATTGCGGTTTATCCGGGCACATTCGACCCGATTACCAACGGCCACACCGACCTCGTGCGCCGCGCGCAGCCGCTGTTCGACCGGGTTGTGGTCGGCGTCGCGGGCGCGTCGGGCAAGCCGGCCTTTTTCAGCCGCGACGAGCGCATCGGCATGGCGACGCGCGTGCTCGCGCAATACGCGGGCGTTGAAGTGCACGGCTTTGACGGCCTGCTGGTGGACTTTGCGCGCGAGCATTCGGCCAGCGTCATCCTGCGCGGGCTGCGCGCCGTGTCCGACTTTGAATACGAGTTTCAACTGGCCGGCATGAACCGCAAACTGGATGACACGCTGGAGTCGGTGTTCATGATGCCGTCCGACGAGCACGCTTTCATCTCGTCCGGCCTGGTGCGCGAGATTGCCGAACTCGGCGGCGATGTTTCGGCCTTCGTCGCGCCGGAAGTTGAGGCGGAAATGAAACGCAAAATCGGCGGGAGATGATGCGCGTGTTGGGGCTGGTTCGTGTCGTTGTCGCCGCCGTTGCTTGCCTGGCGGCGGCGGCGGCTTTTGCGGGCGGGCGCGAGGCGGCGGTTGCGACGGCGCACCCTGCCGCGACGGACGCCGCGTTTGAAATACTGGAGCAGGGCGGCAATGCGTTTGACGCGGCGGTTGCGGCGGCGGCGGCGCTGGCGGTGGTTGAGCCGTATTCTTCCGGATTTGGCGGCGGCGGTTTCTGGCTGCTGCACCGCGCCGCCGACGGCAAGACCGTGATGCTCGACGGGCGCGAACGCGCGCCGCTTGACGCGCACCGCGACCTGTATCTGGACGCCGACGGCAACCCCATTCCGCGCGCTTCCATTGACGGCGCGCTGGCCGCCGGCATTCCGGGGCTTGCCGCCGCGCTGGAACACCTTGCACGCGATTACGGGCGGCTGCCGCTGGCGCGCAGTCTGGCGCCGGCGATACGCCTTGCGCGCGACGGCTTCGAGGTGGACGATGCGTACCGCGCGATGGCGCG
>RKSI01000004.1 GCA_007570905.1 Gammaproteobacteria bacterium | reverse complement strand
TTCGGCTCGATGTTCTTCATCGACAAGCGCGTCACCACCCACGACGATTTGATTGGCCTGAAGATGCGCGCGCCGGGCGGGGCGGTCAATTTGGCAAGGTTCAAGGCCTTCGGCGCGGCGGCGGTGTCGATTCCGTTCGCCGACCTGGCCCAGGCGTTGCAGCGCGGCACGGTGGACGGCATGCTGTCCACGCACGAGTCGGTGCGCGCATCCAAGTTCTGGGATTCGGGCATCCGATACGCCTACGACGACTACCAGGCCTTCTACCAGTATGTGCCGATGATGAGCGGCCGGGCGTGGAACCGTCTGCCGGCCGACATTCAGCGCCTCATCACCGACACCTGGGAGGCGAATGTGGATGAAGCGCGCGAGTTGGCCGCCGAGCGCCAGCGCTCGGCGGTCCAGGAAAGCGCCGCCAACGGCGTCGAGCGCATCATCGGCGCGCCGGCTGACCTGGCGGCTATGCGCGAAAAACTCATGCGCGACCAAGACAAATTGGCCGAAGAACTGCGCGTTGACCCGAAGTTGGTGGCCCAGGCGATGCGCGTCCTCGGGCAGTGACTGCGCCGGGCGGGCGGCGACACTGAGACAGCCGGGCGCAAACTAAGCGGCGGCTCGCGCCCGGCATTTTCCGCGCGCGCCGGGGAATGGAGTCACGCCACATTGGGGCATTCAATGATAAGCGGCATCGAGCGCATCTGGGGGCGCCTTGAGGACTGGGTCATCGGCCTGTTCTCGATTGTCGCCCTCGGCCTGGTCTGCTTCGAGGTGCTGGCGCGTTATTTCGTGCCATCGATTCTGCCCGACTGGGGCGCCGAGTTAATCGTCTATCTGATGGTGACCGCCATCCTCATCGCCGGCAGCCCGCTGGTGCTGAACCGGCGGCACATCCGCGCCGATTTGTTCGTGCGCCCGTTGCCGCTTAAGGCGCGCGTGGTCATTGAATTCTTGAGTCTGCTGGTCGGACTGGCCTATTGCGGCCTCATCGCCAAGTTGGGCTGGGATGTGGTGACGTTCGCCAAGTTGCTGGATGTGCGCTCGGACAGTTCGCTGCAGTTTCCGCAGTGGATTTTCTACCTCGCGCTGCCGCTGGCTTTCGCCCTAATGGCGGTCAGATATCTGGTTCGCCTGTTCAGGTTCGTGTTCCGCTTCGATCAATCCATGCTCGCGGACGGCGATTTCACCGCCTCGTGAGCGCCCGCCGTCAATGTAGGAACCGGTGATGTCCCCGCTCTCGGCGCTGTCGGTGTTCTTCACTCTGCTGGTGGCCGGCATGCCGATCTTCCTGGTGCTCGGCGTGCTGGCGCTGATTTTGTTCTGGGCCGAAGGCTATCCGCTTATCGGCTTCGCGCAGTTGTTCCTCGACCACCTTAAATCCCAGACCCTCATCGCCATCCCCTTCTTCGTCATCGCCGCCACTTTCATGCAGCGCGGCGGCATCGCCAAAGCGCTGGTGGATTGCGCCTATTCATGGGTCGGCGGGCTGCGCGGCGGGCTGGCGTTGGTGTGCCTGCTTGCCACCACCTTGTTCGCCGCCATCTCCGGCTCATCGGTGGCCACGGCCATGGCCATGGGTACGCTGCTGGTGCCGGCCATGTTGGCAAAAAACTACGAGAAGCATTTCGCGTTGGGCGTGGTCGGCGCCTCCGGCACCCTCGGCATCCTCATCCCGCCGTCGCTGGCGATGATTATCTTCGCGGTCATCGCCGAGCAGTCAGTGCCGCGTTTGTTTCTGGCCGGCGTCATCCCCGGTCTGTTGCAAGCCGCGTTGTTCGCGTTGTGGATTATGTTCTACACCCGGCGCCGCGGCTACCCGCGCGAGAAGCCGCTGCCGCGCGCCGACCTGGTGCGCGTCAACCTGCGCGCGCTGCCGGCCATGTCGCTGCCGGTCATCGTGCTCGGCGGCATTTACAGCGGCATCGTCACCGTGACCGAAGCGGCCGGATTGGCCGCGCTGTCGGCGGTCGTGATTTCGTTGTTTTGCTACAAGGGCTGCCGGCTGCGTGAAGTGCCGGCCATCATGGCCCAGTCGGTGAAAATTACCGCGGTCATCTTCTTCATCATCATCGGTGCTTTGGCCTTCGGCCACTGGATTACCAGCGCCGGCATCGCCGACCAACTGGTGGAGTTTGCGCGCCGGCGCGACTTGCCGGCGTGGCAATTCCTGCTGTTGGTGAACGCGCTGATGCTGCTTCTGGGCATGTTTCTGGAGACCTTGGCGGTCATCTTAATCACCGTGCCGGTGGTGTTGCCGCTGCTGGAGCCGCTCGGCATCGACCCGATTCACTATGCGGTGGTGGTCACCGTGAACATGGAACTGGCCCTGCTCACGCCGCCCATCGGCATGAACCTCTATGTTCTCTCGTCGATTACCAACACCCGGCTGGAGACGGTCACCCGCGGCGTCATCCCGTTCATCGTCATCATGTTGGGCCTCCTTTTCCTCATCACCTTCGTGCCGGAATTGTCGCTGTTTCTGCCACAGTGGGTGTATGGAAAATGAGTGCATTGCGCGCTGCAGAGTCGAAAACCGCGGCGCAAACGGAATTGATTCGCCGCCCTTCTGCATGCATAATCGCCGCAATCCAACCCGCTCATGGAGGTCGTAAGTGGCCGTTCTCAAAGAAGCGCAGCAACTCAAGCAAGTGCCGTTGTTGTCCAGCCTCGACAGCAAGCAACTTAAACTCTTGGCGTTCACCTGCGAGGTG
>RKSI01000221.1 GCA_007570905.1 Gammaproteobacteria bacterium | reverse complement strand
AGGGGCAGCGAGGCCGACCCGGAATGGTTTGACCGCCACACCTGGTCGCGCTCGAAATACCGCAAGGGCCTGAAACCGCACGAGGATGTGTTCCTGAAAGAGCAGGCCAAACTGCGGGTGCACACCGAGGCCGCCGGCATGAGCGTCGCCGAGATCAAGGAAACCCACCGCCGCGTGCTGACCGGCAAGGCCAAGGCGCGCCGCGCCAAGAAGGAAATGGTGGAGGCCAACCTGCGGCTGGTCATCTCAATCGCCAAGAAATACACCAACCGCGGCCTTCAGTTTCTCGACCTGATTCAGGAGGGCAACATCGGCCTGATGAAGGCGGTGGACAAGTTTGAATACCGCCGCGGCTACAAGTTCTCGACCTACGCGACCTGGTGGATTCGCCAGGCGATTACGCGCTCCATCGCCGACCAGGCGCGCACTATCCGCATCCCTGTCCATATGATAGAGACCATCAACAAGTTCAACCGCCTGACGCGGCGCATGGTGCAGGAGATGGGGCGCGAGCCGAAGCCGGAGGAACTGGCGCAGCGGCTGGAAATGGCCGAGGACAAGGTGCGCAAGGTGCTGGAGGTGACGAAGGAGCCGATTTCGCTGGAGACGCCGGTGGGCGACGACGAGGATTCGCAACTCGGCCACTTCATCAACGACGAGACGACGCAGGCGCCGGACGAGGCCGCGTATTCCGACGCGCTGAAGGACAAGATGCGCGACTTGCTGGCGTCGCTGACGCCGCGCGAGGCGCAGGTGCTGCGCATGCGCTTCGGCATTGACATGAACACCGACCACACGCTGGAGGAGGTCGGCAAGCAGTTTGATGTGACGCGCGAGCGCATACGCCAGATTGAGGCCAAGGCACTCAGGAAACTGCGCCACCCGACGCGCTCGGAAGTGCTGCGCGGGTTTCTCGGGACGGACTGAAATCACAGCGGCGACGGGGCCTGTAGCTCAGTCGGTCAGAGCGGGGGACTCATAATCCTTAGGTCGCAGGTTCGAGTCCTGCCGGGCCCACCACTCGCGCCGCCGCAACATTCGGAGAACTGGATATGGGAAACAGAATCGCCTGCTGCGTGATGGCCGGGCTGCTGCTGGGCGGCCAGGCGCCCGCCAGGGAGCAAATCAACATCGTCGGCTCTTCGACCGTCTATCCGTTTGCGACCGTGGTCGCCGAGCGTTTCGGGCAGTCCGGCGGTTTCAGGACGCCGAAGGTGGAGGCCACCGGTTCCGGCGGCGGCCTGAAACTGTTCTGCTCCGGTACCGGCCTTGACACGCCCGACATCGCCAATGCGTCGCGCAGAATCAAACAGAACGAAGTGGACACCTGCCGCGGCAACGGCGTGACCGAAATCATCGAGGTGAAAGCCGGCTACGACGGCATCGTCATCGCCAACGCGAGGGACGCCGCGCGCATGGAACTGACGCTGAAAGACCTCTATCTGGCGCTGGCCGCGATGGTGCCGAACCCGGACGGCTCGGAGTCTTTCGTCGCCAACCCCCACAACAAGTGGAGCGAGGTCAGCGCCGCGCTGCCGGCGACCGGCATCGAGGTGCTCGGCCCGCCGCCGACCTCCGGCACCCGCGACGCCTTCGTAGAATTGGCTCTGGAAGGCGGCTGCAGGCAATTCGCCTGGATTGCAAAGATGAAAAACACCGACAAGCAAACTTACAAGGCGCGCTGCCACACCATCCGCGAGGACGGCGCCTATATCGAGGTCGGCGAGAACGACAACCTGATAGTGCAGAAACTGAATGTCAATCCCGGCGCCCACGGCGTGTTCGGCTTCAGTTTTCTCGACAGCAACCTCGACACGATGCAGGGGGCCGTCGTCAACGGCGTCGAGCCGGAGTTTGACGCCATCGCCTCCGGCGATTACCCGGTGGCGCGCGCGCTGTATTTCTATGTGAAGAAGGCGCACATCGGCAAGGTGCCGGGCCTGATGGGTTATGTCGAGGAATTCATCAGCGACCGCGCCTCGGGCGCCGAGGGCTATCTGGCCGACAAGGGCATGATTCCGCTGTCGCCGGAAGAACGGCGCGAGATGCTGCCCGCCGTCAGAAACCGGCAGCCGCTGGCCGGGAAACTCTGAGCCTGCCCCGGCCTTCGCCGCCGGCGGTTACCGGCCCGTCGTCATCTTGCGGATGGTCCGGTCTTTTTTGCCGAAGTGGTGGTAAAGCGCGGCCAGTATATGGCCCAGTATCAGCAGCCACACCACCAATTCCCCCATGACTTCCTTGTGGATGAAGTCCACGGGCTTTTCAAATTCCTCAAAGGTCATCCGCAGGCCGTCGCCGACCAGCCACGCGAACAGCCGGGTGTCGGCGAATTTCGGAATCTCAAAAGTGAGGAAATACTCGGTGTGCACGCCGGTGCCGATGTAGCCGGTTACCGGCATCAGCACCATCATCGCATACAGCGTGTAATGGCCGGCGCGCGCCGCCAGTTGCTCAATGCGCCTGCCGGGTTCCGGTTCCGGCAGGCGGTTGGCGGCGCGCCAGAAAATCCGCAGCGCCACCAGCGCCGCCAGCGTCAGGCCGACGGAAAGGTGCAGTTGCAAGGCGATCCAGTTCTCGGGCGTCTCCTCTTCGGTGAACCACTGCCGGTAATAGACCGTGCAATACGACGCCAGAAACAGCGCCGCCATGCTCCAGTGCAGCCATTTGGCCACCGAGCCGTAGTCACGGGCCGTGTTTTTCAGCGCCATT
>RKSI01000092.1 GCA_007570905.1 Gammaproteobacteria bacterium | reverse complement strand
GAAAGCCTCCTGGTCTTTTTTGAGCGGGTTCTGGCCGTGTAGGACCATGTGGCGAATGCGGGGTCCGTGTAACCGGCGGCATCAATCAGAATCGCGCGAAACAGGCATTCGCAGCCAATGCCGATTTGGCGGTACACAGAAGTCATTCCACCCGCCGCCCGGTGCGCCGCGTACATCAGGTCGGTATCAAGCCCCATCCACGAGTAGAAAGAATCCGCGCCGTAGAGGGCCTTGAATTCGGTCGGCGAAAGCCCCTTCCGCGCCTTCCCCTGCCCGAATCCGGGCCGGTATTCCCTGCACTTCCTGACAGGGTTCAGAAATATCTCCAGATATTGTTTTTCCTCGGCTTTCATCTGCATGTCCGGCATCGCTATTTTATCAAATGCGGCGGACGCCCCTCAATCCCAGTAGCGCCTTGTCCGGTCGCGGTGGGCGGTGATGTGCAGGCCGGATGACGGCGAGAAATGCAGCGTCAGCGCGCCGGTGTCGGCGGTGTTCAGCACGCGGATGCCGCGGTCGCGGTAGCGCTGGATGATGTCTTCCTTCGGAAAGCCGAACGAGTTTCGGTAGCCCGAAGTCACAACCGCGAGGCGCGGCGACACCTTGTCAATGAACGCCGGCGCCGACGAGGTGCGGCTGCCGTGGTGCGGCACCAGCATCACCTCGCTGGCGACGCGCCCGTCGTTCAGCAACTTGCGCTCCGCCGCCTTTTCAATGTCCGCCGTCAGCAGCAGCGAACGCCCGCCGGCGGTGATTTTCAGCACGCACGAGGCGTTGTTTCCGGCGCGGCGCAGCGGCGCCGCCGGGTGCAGAATCTCGAAACGCACGCCGTCCCAGACCCACTGCCGCCCGTCGCGGCACGCCTCAAAGCGCCGCCCCGCCGCGTCAAACGCCTCGCCGCCCAGCAGTTGCCGCGCGCCGACATGACGCAGCACTCCGTCGGCGCCGCCGGCGTGGTCGTTGTCGGTGTGTGACACAATCAACATGTCAAGATTCGCCACGCCGCGCGACTTCAGATAAGGCGCCACCACCGCCTCGCCGGTGCTGAACGACGGCCACGCCGGGCCGGTGTCATATAGCAATGTGTGCCGGCGGGTCGCAATAAACACCGACAAACCCTGCCCGACATCCAGAAACACCGCCTCAAAATCGCCGTGCGCGGGCGGCGGCGACGCCTGGTTCAGCAGCGGCAGCAGAAAGACCAGCGCCAGCGGTTTCAGCCGCGCGCGCGCCAGCGCCAGCAACGCGACCCCCGCCGCCGCCGACAGCAGCGCCCACGCCGGCGGGCGGTGAAACCACTCGGCGCCGTCAAACGCGGCCAGCCATGCGCCGGCGCGCCAGAACGCCTCAAACAGCGCGTCGGCGCCGCGCAGCAGCAGCGACGCCGGCAGTTCGGCGAACGCGGCGAAGGCGGTGGACAGCAGCGACGCCGGCAGCACCAGAAAACTCACCAGCGGCACCGCCGCCAGGTTGGCGAGCGGCGCAATCACTGAGCCGCGCGAGAAAAACAGCAGGGCCGGCAATATCATCGCAAGCGACAAACCCGCCTGCATTCCAACCCATTGCCGCCATCCCGGTGCGCGCACAGACGCCGTCACAAACAGCACGATAAAGGCGACCGCCGTGAACGACATCCAGAACGACACCGACAAACTTGCGAACGGGTCCCACAGCAGCACCGCCAGCAGCGACGCCGACAGCGCCTGCGCCAGCGTCAGCCGCCGCCTGTGCAGCGTGCCGAAGACAAAGCACAGCAGCATCACCAGCGCCCGCTGCGTCGGCAGCGAGAACCCGGCGAGCAGCGCGTAACCGAAGGCGAACGGCAGCGCCGCGACCGATGCCGCGCACTGCGGCGGCCAGCGCAGGCACGCCGCGGGAAGGCGCGACCACAGCGCGCGCAGCGCAAGAAAAAACATGCCGAAAACCAGGCCGATGTGCAGCCCCGACACCGCGAACAAATGCCGGGTGCCGGTCGCGGCCAGCACGCGGCTGTGTTCGGGCGCGAGCGACTGGCTGAAACCGAGCGACAGCGCGGCGACGGAATCCAGATGGGCGGCGCGGTGCGCGCGCAGTTTGTCCAGCAACACCTGACGCCAGACGAGCGGCGACCAGCGCGAACCGTCTTCGGTTTTCTCCCAGTCCCGCGCGTATCCGGTGGCGCCGATGCCGCGCATGAAAAGCCATTTGCCGTAATCAAAGGCGCCGGGATTGGAGTAACCGCGCGGGCGTTTCAGGCGCGCGCGCATTTGCAGGCGGTCGCCGGCACGCACTTGCTCATGCCCGCCGTACAATTTAACGCGCACCTTGCGCGGCGTGCGCGCGTCGCCGGCGCCGGTGACGCGCTCCACATCCAGGTCAAGGACCGAATAACGCCCGCGTTCCAGCGGTATCGACGCGACGCGCCCGGCGATGTGCAGCGTGGCGCCCTCCAGTTCGGGCGCCAGCACCGCGCCGAGGCGGTCGTGCGCGGCCAGCAGCGCGCACAGAAAACCGGCGCCGAAGGCGCCCGCCGCCAGCGCCCACGCGCGGCGCGACGCCAGCCCTGCAAGCGCCGCCGCAGCCGGCAGCGCCGCCGCCAAAGGCGGAAGTTGCGCGAAGCCGTGCAGCGCGAGGTTGCCCGCGAGAAACAGCAGCGCGACAAAATGTATCGCGGCAATCATCTGGAAGTTTGCGTTCAATTTCATTACAATCATGCGCCGCCGCAAAATGCGCGCCGCCGGAAAAACAACGATGCCCAGAAAATGGATCAAACGACTGTTCCCCCATGTCGGGGTGCGCAAGCACCCCCGCCTGAGCATGCTCGGCAGTTGGATCGACAAGGAGAACCTCTGGCATATCAACCGCCGCTCCGTCGCCACCGCTTTCGCAATCGGCAGTTTCTGCGCTTTCATTCCGGTGCCTTTCCAGATGCTGATTGCGGCGCTCGCCGCCATCGCGCTGCGCGGAAACATGGCCATCTCGGTGCTGACAGTGTGGATCACAAATCCGCTGACAATGGGGCCGATCTTCTATATGTGCTACAAAATCGGACAAACGGTACTTGGAACCTCGTTTGTCCCGTTTGAATACGAAATCAGCCTCGCGTGGCTGACCACCGGGCTGGCGCAGGTGTGGCAGCCGCTGCTGCTGGGCTGCCTGCTGGCCGCCTCCACCAGCGCGGCGGTGAGTTACACGCTGGTGCGCCTGCTGTGGCGCCTGCAAATCATCTCGCAAAAACAAAAAAGACGCCCGCCGCCCCGCTAACGCCGGGCACAGCGTGCCCGCCGCGGCGCCGGCGGCGGCGGGTTTCGCGCTATTTTTCGGGCCATTTTTTCGGCTACTGCGGTTTGGCGGCCAGGCGCCCGTCTTCCAGACGGCAGACGCGGTCGAGGCGCGATGCGAGGCGCTGGTCGTGGGTGGCGAAGACCAGGGTGCTGTTGAAGTCGCGGTTGAGGCTGAACATCTCGGCGGTGACCTGTTCGGCGGTGGCGCGGTCGAGTTGGCCGGTCGGCTCGTCGGCCAGCACCACGGCGGGGCGCGTAATCAGCGCGCGGCACACGGCGGTGCGCTGGCGTTCGCCGCCGGACAACTGGTGCGGCTTGTGGGCGGCGCGGCGGCGCAGGCCCACGCGGTCGAGCATGGCAAGGCCGCGCTCGCGCGCCTCGCGGCGGTCGCCGCCGCGTATCAGCAGCGGCATCACGACATTTTCAAGCACGCTGAAATCGTTCAGCAGGTGGTGAAACTGATAGACAAAGCCGATACTGCGGTTGCGAAGGCGGCTGAGCGCCGCGCCGGACAGCGCCGCCAGCGGCTCGCCGCACAGGTGAATGTCGCCGGCGTCGGGGCGGTCGAGGCCGCCCAGCAGGTGCAGCAGCGTGCTCTTGCCCGAACCGGACACGCCGACGACGGCGACGCTCTCGCCCGCCGCCGCCGCCAGGTCGAGGCCCTTCAGCACTTCTACGCGCAGCGCGCCGTCGCCGTAACTCTTGCACAGCGCGCGGCATTCAACGGCGGGCGCGGTCACGACTCGCCAAGCACCTCGGCGGGACGGATGCGCGCCGCGCGCCACGCCGGGTAAATCGTCGCCAGCACCGTCAGCACGAACGCCAGCGCGGCGACGAGCACGACATCCGACGCCAGCAGCCGCGACGGAACCTCGGTGATCGGGTACACATCCGGCGACAGAAAGCGGAAGCCGGTGGCGCGCTCTATGGCGCCGACCAGCGGCTCCAGGTAACTCGCCAGCGCGACGCCGCCGGCGACGCCCAGCGCATTGCCGGCCAGCCCGATCAAGCACCCCTTGACGATGAATATCTTCATGATGCGCCGCGGCGCCATGCCCATCGTCTTCAGGATGGCGATGTCGGCGCGCTTCTCGATGACGACCATGACCAGCATTGAGATGATGTTGAAGGCGGCGACGGCGATAATCAGAGTCATCACAATCAGCATCAGCAGTTTCTCCAGTTCAATCGCGCGAAAGAAATTGCTGTGGCTGCGCGTCCAGTCCACGACGCCGTATTCGGGCGACAGCAGCAGGTTCAGCCGCCGCGTAATCTGCGGCGCCTCGAACAGGTCGGCGAGGCGCAGGCGAACGCCGCTGACGGCGCCGTCCAGGCGCATCAGTTTGCGCGCGTCCTCCAGGTGCAGCAGCGCGATGCTGCGGTCGAACTGCGACAGCCCCGACTTGAAGGTGCCGGCCACCGTGAAACGCCTCATGCGCGGGATGATGCCGGCTGGCGTCACCGAGGTCTGCGGGCTGACGACGGTGACGCGGTCGCCGGGCGCGACGCGCAGATGGCCGGCCAGCGCGTCGCCGAGTATCGCGTTGAAGGCGCCGGCCTCGAGCAGTTCCAGCGACCCCGACTGCAGATGCCCGGCGACATTGGAAACCCGCGCCTCCAGTTCCGGCAGCACGCCGTGCATGTAGGCGCCGCTGACGCGGTCGCCGTTCATCAGCATGCCCTGCATGTCTATCAGCGGCGCCGCGGCGACGACATCGGCGTCGCTTTCCAGTTCGTCTTTCAGCGTTCGCCAGTCGTCAATGCCGGCGCCGGCGCCGACCAGCGTCGCGTGCGACACCATGTCCAGCATGCGCTCGCGTATCTCCTCCTTGAAGCCGTTCATTATGGACAGCACGGTGATGATGACGGTGGCGCCGACGGCGATGCCGAGCATCGAAATCAGCGATACGAACGAGATGAAATGGTTCTGTTTTTTGCCGCGCGTGTAACGCCAGCCGATGAGGTATTCAATGCCGGGCACGACTACTCCCCGACGACATCGCCGATGTGCACCTCGACGGCGTCGCCGGCGCCCGGCCCGAGCAGACTCTCGCCGGTGAAGTCGCCGGCCTGCGCCGCCGCCTGCCCCGACTTTGACACGCGCGCAATCACGCGCAACGAATCGAAGTCGTCCAGCGTCATCGCCGGCGTCATGGAATGCTCTTTGCCGAGGTACGCCTCAAGCGGCAGGTCGGCGGCGCGAAAACGCCGGATGGCCAGCGGCATCGGCGGCCCCGAAGCGGCTTTGGCATAGACAAACACCGTGTCGCCGGGCGCGGCGCGCTCCAGCAGTTCGGGCGCGATGGAAACCAGCACCGCGATGCGGCGACCGTCTTCGTCCGGCGCGGGCCGGGCGTCGCCGGCGGGCGCGCCATCAGCGCCGCCTTCCATCCGGCTGCGCGCCGCGGCGATTTGTTCGCCGATGGCGTCGCGCATGCCGTCGTTGTCTTCAATGCCGCCTTGCAGGCGGCTCCAGTGGCGAATCGCGCCGGAGTAGTTCTCGGCCTGGAAGTTGGCCATGCCGAGCAGCCACAGGCCCTTTTCATTGTCCGGGTCGGTTACCAGCGCCTGCTCCAGCAGCGCCACCGTGTCGGCGCTGAAACGCCCGCCGGCGTCGAGGAACAGCGCCTCGGCGTAATCCACCTTCAGCCAGTCTTCCAGTTCAATGTGCTTCGCCGCCTCGCGGTAGGCGTTCGCCGCCTGCGCGTATTCGCCGAGCATCTTGCTCGACTCCGCCAGCAACACCCAGCCGGCGGCGTCTTCCGGCGCGTCGCCGAGTTCGCCCGCGAGGCGCTCCACCATCTGCTCAAATTGCTGCTGCGGCGGCGCCCCGACGACCGCCTGCTGGTAGCCGCTTGACCACAGCAGATACAAGCCGCCGCTCGCGCCGACGACAAACAGCGACAACAACGCCGCACCCGCGCGCCGCCAGCGCCAATCCGCTGCGGCGCTGTCTTTGCCAACGCTGCCCGCATCGCCGTCGCTGCTTCCGCCAACATCACCACCGGCACTGCTTCCGCCCGCGCCGTGCTCACTTGCGCCGCCACTGCCGCCGCCGCCATCCTCATTGGCGCTCTCCAGATCGCGGCGCACGCTTTCAAATGCGGACGGATCCAGCAAGCCGCTTTCCACATCGCGGCGCAATTCATCCAGTTGCGCCGACAGCACGCTCGCGCCGGCGTCGTCCCTGTCGCCGGCGTCGCGCGCGGCGCGGGCGCGCGCCAGCAGCGGCCACGCCAGCCACAGCAGCGCAATCGCCCACAGCAGCGCAACGCCGCTCCAGAACAGCGTCAGCAGCACCGCGCCCTACTCCGGCTCGCTGTCCGAACGCCGCCGGTGCACGACCTGCCAGCGGAACAGCCAGAACAGCCCGCCCGCCAGCAGCGCCGCCGGCGCCAGCCACAAAATCCAGGTCGCCGGCCTGAAACGCGGCCTGAAAAGGACGAAGTCGCCGTAGCGCGCGGTCATGAAATCCACAATCTCGCGGTCGCTCTTGCCGTCGGCGACCATCGCCCGCACTTCGTCGCGCAAATCGCCGGCGAGTCCGGCGGCGGAATCCGACAACGACTGGTTCTGACACACCAGGCAGCGCAACTCTTTCAGCAACTCGTAATAACGCCGCTCCTGCTCCGCCGACGCAAACGGCTCGGCGCCGGCCACCGCCAGCGACAAAAACACCGCATGAAAAAGCGCCGCCGTCATCGCGCTCGCCCGGCGCCCAAATCCGCCAGCAGCGGCAGCAGCACCTGCTCCACATCGTCATCGTCCAGCGGCCCGATGTGCTTGTAGCGGATAACGCCGTCGGCGTCTATCACAAAGGTCTCGGGCACGCCATAAACGCCCCAGTCCAGCCCGATGCGCCCGTCGCCGTCAAACACGCTGAAGATGTACGGGTCGCCCAGCCGCCCAAGCCAGGCGACGGCGTCCTCGCGCCTGTCCTTGTAGTTCATGCCGTAAATCGGCACGCGCAAGTCGTTGGCAAGCGCCAGCAGCACCGGGTGTTCATGATGGCAGGCCGCGCACCAACTGGCCCAGACATTGACCAGCGCAGGCCCCGGCAACTGCCCGTCGCCGACAACGCGCTGCGGCGCATGCACGGTGGCGGCGCTGAACGGCGGCATCGGCTTGCCGACCAGCGGCGACGGCACGCGCGTCGGGTCCAGCCGCAGCCCCGCCGCCAGCAGCGCGACCAGCAGCACGAAGACGACGACTATCCAGTTGTAGCGGTTCATGCCGCGCCGCCCGCGCGCGCACTGCCGTCCGCGCGTGCGCTGTCCGCGCGCACAGCGCGGCGCGCGACGCGGTATCGCGCATCCGACGCCGACAGCACGCCGCCCAGCGCCATCAGCATCGCGCCGAGCCAAATCCAGCGTATCAGCGGCTTGTAATAAACGCGCACCTCGCGGCGCCCGCCTTCCACTTCCTCGCCCATCGCCACATACAAATCGCGCAGCGGCGACGCATCCACCGCGGCCTCGGTCATCGCGTCGCTCTGCACGCGGTAGGTGCGCCTTTCCGGGTGCAGCACCGCGACCGGCTCGCCGCCGCGAAACACGCCGACGCGCCCTTCCTTGGACATGTAATTGGGGCCTTCCCTGTCGGCCACGCCCTCAAACACAAACTTGTAACCGGCCAGTTCCACCGACTGCCCGTCTTGCAGATGCACCATCTTCTCCTCGCTGTACGCGCTGCTGAATGTAACGCCGAAGATGAACAGCGCGAGGCCGAGATGGGCGGTGCTCATGCCGTAAAACGACAGCGGCAACGAGCGCAGCCCGCCGCGCGGCCCGTCGCGGCGCAGCCGCCGCCCGAGGTTCAGCGCGGTTGTCAGCAGCACCCACGAACCGGCGGCGGCGCCGATGAAAACGCCGGGCGAGACGCCGTCGCCGAACACCGCCGCCAGCACCAGCGCGGCGACAAGCGCCACAGCCAGCGGCGCGCGCAGCCGCCGCAACAGCGGGTGCGGCGATGAACGCTTCCACTGCACCGCCGGGCCGACGCCCGCCGCCAGCGCCGCCAGCAGCATCAGCGGCACGAACACCGCCGAGAAATACGGCGCGCCGACCGAAATCTTGTCAAGGCCGAGCGCGTCAAGCGCCAGCGGATACAGCGTGCCGATTAATATCGTGAACATCGTAACCAGCAGAATCACATTGTTAATCAGCAGCAGGTTCTCGCGCGACAGAAAGTCAAACACGCCGGTGCTGCGGATGCGCGGCGCGCGCCACGCATACAGCGCCAGCGAACCGCCGACGGCGACGACCAGAAACAGCAATATGAAGACGCCGCGCTCCGGGTCGGACGCGAAGGCGTGCACCGACACCAGCACGCCGGAGCGCACCAGAAAGGTGCCGAGCAGGCTCAGCGAAAACGCCAGTATCGCCAGCAGCACGGTCCAGCCCTTGAAGGCGTTGCGCTTCTCGGTTACCGCCAGCGAATGCAGCAGCGCGGTGCCGACCAGCCACGGCATGAACGACGCATTCTCGACCGGGTCCCAGAACCACCAGCCGCCCCAGCCCAGTTCATGGTAGGCCCACCAACTGCCGAGCGTGATGCCGATGGTCAGAAACACCCACGCCGCCAGCACCCACGGCCTTGACCAGCGCGCCCAGCGCCCGTCGAGGCGCCCGTCGAGCAGCGCCGACACCGCGAACGCGAACGCCACCGAGAAGCCGACATAACCCATGTACAACATCGGCGGATGTATCGTCAGGCCCGGGTCTTGCAGCAGCGGGTTCAGGTCGCGCCCGGCGGCGGCGGCGGGAAACAGCCGCTCAAACGGGTTGGATGTGGCCAGCGTGAACAGCATGAAGCCCGCCGCCACCAGCCCCATCACCGCCAGCACCCGCGCCAGGAACACCTCGGTGAGGCCGCGGTTAAACAGCGTAACCGCGAAAGTCCACGCGCCGAGTATCAGTATCCACAGCAGCAGCGAGCCTTCGTGCGCGCCCCACACCGCGGCCAGTTTGTAATAGGTCGGCAGCGCGGCGCTGGAATGCTGGGCGATGTAGCGCACCGAGAAGTCGTCTTGCAGAAACGCGGCGCTGAGCGCGGCGTACGACAGCACCAGCAGCAGAAACTGCAGGCGCGCCGCCGGCAGCGCCAGCCGGTACAGCGGCGCGACGCCGTAATGCGCGCCGGCGAGCGGCAGCGTGCCCTGCACCGCGGCGACGACAAACGCCAGCACCAGCGCGAAATGGCCGAGTTCCACTATCACTGCGCGTAGCCGTCCGCAGGTTTGGCGATGCCGACCGGCTTTTGGCCGAGGGATTCGGCGAGGCCGGGCGGCATGTAATTCTCGTCGTGCTTGGCAAGCACCGTGTCGGCGGCGAACACGCCGTCCTCGCGCAGCCGCCCGGTGGCGACGGCGCCCTGGCCGTCGCCGAACAGGTCGGGCAGCAGGCCGCGATAAACCACGCGGGTTGTTGAATGATTGTCGGTGAGTTCAAACTGCACGCGCTCGCCGCGGCGCACGCTGCCGGGCACGACCATGCCGCCGAGGTTGAAGGTTCTGCCGGCGGGCGGCGCCTGCTCCGCAATCTGCGTCGGCGTGTAGAAATACAGCAGGTTCTTTTCAAACGAGTAGAGCACCAGCGCGGCGGCGGCGGCGAAGCCGGCCAGCAGAATGACGACAAACGCCAGACGTTGTTTGCGCCGCGGCGTCATCGCCCGCCCTCTTCTGCGGCGCCGCGCCGCAGCAGGCGGCGGTGGCGCATCACCGGCAGGCACAGGTTGGCGGCCAGCACCGCGAGGCCAATCAGATACGACGGCCACACAAACCATGCGTAGCCGCCCATCGCAAGCCAGTCGAGCAAGTCAGGCACGGCCTGCGGCCTCGTCGCGGAACCATTGCTGCGCGCGGCACTGCTCGGCGATGGAGCCGCGCAGCCGCGCCAGCAGCACGGTGATGAAATACAACTTGAACACAACCGCCATGAACAGCAGCGGCGCCAGTATGCTGATGTGCGCCGCCGGCGCGTCGAGGCGGGTGACCGTCGGCCCCTGGTGCAGCGTGTTCCACCAGATGACCGAATAATGAATAACCGGAATGTTGACGACGCCGACTATCGCCAGCACCGCCGTCGCCCGCGCCGCCTTGCGGCGGTCGGGAATCGCCGCATACAGAGCGATGACGCCGAGATACAGAAACAGCAATATCAATTCCGATGTCAGGCGCGCGTCCCACACCCAGAAAGCGCCCCACATCGGCTTGCCCCACAACATGCCGGTCGCCAGCGTCAGCGCCGTGAACGACGCGCCGACCGGCGCGCATTCAATGTGTATCAACTCGGCCAGTTTCACGCGCCACACCAGCGCCACCGCGCCCGCCGCCGCCATCACCATATAAACCAGCAGCGACATCCACGCCGACGGCACGTGAATGAACATGATGCGGTATGCCTCGCCCTGCTTGTAGTCGGCGGGCGCGAGGTACAGCCCCCACACCAGGCCCGCCGCGAACAGCGCGACGGTGGCCGGCAGCAGCCACGCAAACAGCCGCCCGCACAGGCGGTAAAAGGACGGCAGCGAGGCGTAGCGTTTGGTGGCGTCTAACATGTCAGTCGAGCATGACCTTCAGCGCGGCGGCGACGGCGAGCGGCGCAAGGAGCAACGCCACTATAAATAGCGCGCCCAAAATTGCAAGCGCGGCGCCCGCCGGCAGGCCGGCGGCGGCCATGTCCATCGCGTTGGCGCCGAACACCAGCAGCGGCACATAAAACGGCAGCACCAGCAGCGCCATCAGCATCTCGCCGCCGCGCAGACAGCCGGTGAGCGCCGCGCCGACCGCGCCCAGCGCGCTGAGCACCGGCGTGCCGAGCGCGAGGCTGAAAACCGCCGCCGCCAGGCTGTGTGCCGGCAGGCCCAGCAGGTAACCGTAAAACGGCGCCAGCAGCGTGAACGGCAGGCCGGTGATGCACCAGTGCGCGACGATGCGCGCCAGCGCGAACGGATAAACACCGTGCGGCGTAATCAGCCATTGTTCCAGCGAGCCGTTGTCAAAGTCGTCCTTGAACGCGCGCTCAAGCGACAGCAGCCCCGCCAGCAGCGCCGCGACCCAGATAACGCCGGGCGCAAACCGCTGCATCAGCGCCGGGTTTGCATCCACGCCGAGCGGAAACAAACTGATGATGATCGTGAAAAACGCGACCGGCATCAGCCAGTTGGACTGAATGTGCAACGCCGCCGACAGGTCGCGGCGCAGCAGGGAGGCGAAGGCGTTAAACATCTTCGTACGGGCGCGGGTGGTGCGCGGCGCGGAGGACGGGCGGCGTGGCGGGTGCGTTAAACATCTTCGCCCAGGCGTATCCTGTGCGCGGCGGGGTGGCCGGGCGGAGACAGCGTTGCGTGCGTGGCGACCAGCGCGGCGCCGCCGTTTGCCAGATGCGCGGCCAGCAGGCGTTCGAGGCGCGCAACGCCGTCGCTGTCAAGGCCGACGCCGGGTTCGTCCAGCAGCCACAGCGGGGCGCGCTCTATCAGCAACCGCGACAGCGCGGCGCGGCGCAACTGCCCTTGCGACAACTTCGCGCACGGCGTGTGCAGCCAGCCGGCGATGCCGAAATCGTCTTGCGCCGTGATTGTTGCCGCCACTGTGTTTGCTGTGTGCGCCGTGTGTGTGTGCGTTGTCTGATTCGCGTTCGCTGTGTGTGTTTGCGCTGTCTGGTCTGTGTTCGCCGAGTGCGTGTGCGCTGCCTGGTCTGTGTTCGCCGAGTATGTATGCGCCG
>RKSI01000174.1 GCA_007570905.1 Gammaproteobacteria bacterium | reverse complement strand
GGGCGCGCCGTCGGGCGGCCTTTGGGCGGGCCTTAAATCTGTGCTACAATAAGCCATTGCCTGCATAAACCCGTTCGCAGGGTGCAGGAAGACAAGCAGATGACTATCCCCGGACAACAGACGCAACAGCGACCACGGCGGCAACCCCGCGTGCCGCGCATTTCACCGGTTGCATCCGTCTGCGCGGGCCGTCGCACGCCGACCGCCGTCCGCCGCAGGGATACGCAGCGCGGGGATTTCAGGGCATCAATGATTAACCGGACCACCAACGCCACGGGCTTTTCCAGGACCATTATTCCAGTTCCGTCGCGCCGCCCGGCGACGACGCCGCTCCGCAGCGAGCGCGGCCCCGCGTTGTGTCCCATCAAAGTGGAAAAAAACAAGATCAATGAAAAGAATTTTAGTCAATGCGACTCAACAGGAAGAGTTGCGCGTGGCCGTCGTGGACGGCCAGAAATTGTGCAACCTGGACATAGAGACCCCCGCCGACCGCCTCAAGAAGGGCAGCATTTACAAGGGCGTCATCACCTCGGTGGCGCCCAGCCTCAACGCCGCGTTTGTTGATTACGGCGCCGAGCGCCACGGCTTTCTGCCGTTCAAGGACATCGCCCGGCGCGGCGGCGATTCGGGCCGCAGCCCGGTCAGGGAAGGCCAGCAACTGGTCGTGCAAATCGCGCGCGAGGAGCGCGGCGACAAAGGCTCGCTGCTGACAACCTACATCAGCCTCGTCAGCCGCTATCTGGTGCTGATGCCCAACAACTCCAGGGCGGGCGGCGTGTCGCAGCGCATTGAGGGCGAAGACCGCGAAGAGGCGCGCCACGCGCTGCAAAAACTCGACCGCCGCGACGGCGAGGGCGTGATTGTGCGAACCGCCGGCATCAACCGCGACGCCGGCCTGCTGCAGCGCGACCTCGACTACCTGCGCGTGCTGTGGGGCGCCATCTGCAAGGCCGCCGACGAGCGCGCCGCGCCGTTTCTGATTTACCAGGAAAGCAACATCGTCGTCCAGGCGATGCGCGACTACATGCACGAGGACATCGACGAGATACTGATAGACGACGACCGGGTGTACCGCGAGGCGAAGGAGTTTTTCCGGCTGATTGCGCCGCAGGATTCCAGAAAGTTGTCGCTGTACGACGGCACCGCGCCGCTGTTCAGCGAGATGCAGGTGGAGAGCCAGATTGAGAAGGTGTTTGACCGCAAGGTCTCGCTGCCGTCCGGCGGCGCCATCGTCATAGACCACACCGAGGCGCTGACGACGATAGACATCAACTCGGCGCGCGCGACGCGGCGCGGCAACATCGAGGAGACCGCGCTGCACACCAACCTCGAGGCGGCGGACGAGATTGCGCGCCAGTTGCGGCTGCGCGACCTCGGCGGCCTGATTGTGATCGACTTCATCGACATGACGCCGCCCTCCAACCAGCGCCGCGTCGAGAACCGCCTGGCCGAGGCGTTCAAGCAGGACCGCGCGCGCATACGCCTCGGGCGCATTTCGCGCTTCGGCCTGTTTGAGATGTCGCGCCAGCGCCTGCGCCCGTCGCTCGGCGAGTCGAGCCAGCAGGTGTGCCCGCGATGCAGCGGCCACGGTTTTATCCGCACGGTTGAATCGAGCGCGCTGGCGGTGCTGCGGCTGATGGAGGAAGAGGCGCTGAAAGAAAAGGTGCGCCGCGTCGTCGCGCAGGTGCCGGTGGAGATCAACAGCTTTTTGCTGAACGAGAAGCGCGCCGCCATCAACGAGATTGAGAACCGCCACGGCGTCAGCCTGGTGATTGCCGCCGACATCCAGATGGAGACGCCGCATTACCGCGTCACCTGCTACCGCGAGAGCGACCCGACCAACAAGGACAAGAGCAGTTATCAACTGGTGGCGGCGCGCGAGCCGCGCTCAATGCGCGCCGCGCCGCGCCCGCAGGAAGCCGCCGAGGAAGCGGCGGTCACGCTGATGTCCACCAACGGCAAGTTGTCCGGCAAGGGGCTGCTTTCCACCTTGTCGCGCCTGTTCAGGAAGAAGCCGGAGCAGGAAGAGGGCGCACGCGCGCAGTCGGCGGACGGCGAACGCGGTTCGTCGTCGCGGCGCGGGCGGCGGCGCGGCGGACAGCGCGGCGGACAACGCAGTGAACAGCGCGGCGGGCAGCGCGCCGAACAGCGTGATGAGCAGCGGGACGAGCAGCGCGACCGGCGTTCCGGCGACGACCGGCATGAGCAGCAGGCGGGCGACGGCCAGCGCGGACGGCGCGGGCGCCGGCGCGGTCAGCGCGGCGGCCAGCGCCACCGGCGCGACGGACGCGACGGACGCGGCCAGCGCGACGAAGGCGAGCAGCGCGCCGAGCAGCGCGACCGACCACGCCAGCCGCAGCGCGCCGACCGCGGCGCGTCCGCGCATGATGAAGACCGGGCGCGCGAGCGCGGGCAGGGCGCCGCGGCGATTGAGAGCGCGGCAGTCGGGAGCGCGCCGTTCACGCCCGCGGCCGGCGCATCGCTGCCATCTGAATCAGATGCGCCGCACGAGGCGCCGTACGAATCACAACCGCTGTACGAAGAGGATGCATCGCATCAGTCGCACGACCCGCAGCCTGCGCGCGAGTCCGATGCGCCGCGCGAGGTTTTGCACGAGTCACAACCCGCGCACGGAGCAACACTGCCGGACGAGGCGCCGCGCGAACCCGGCGAACCGGGCGGCAAGCCGCCGCAGCCCGCGTATCCGGCGCGTGAAGTCGCGCCCGAAG
>RKSI01000171.1 GCA_007570905.1 Gammaproteobacteria bacterium | reverse complement strand
GTTTTCCGGCGTCAGACCACGCGCGCATCGTGCCGGCGGTGTTGAACATCGCCGGGCTGCCGTCGCCGCCGGTGCTGATGTCGCATCTGGCCTGCGCCGACGCCGCCGACGCCGGCGCCGACCGCCGCCAGATTGAGGTGTTTGACGAAATCCGCTCGTACTACCGCGAACACGGCCTGGCGGCGTCGCTCGCCAACTCGGCGGCGGCGCTGCGCCTGCCGCAAACGCACCACGACTGGGTGCGGGCCGGCATCGCGCTTTACGGCGCCGTGCCGCCGCACTGCGACGAACGCCACCGCGACCGCCTGAAACCGGCGATGCGGCTGACGGCGCCGGTCATCGCGGTGCGCGACTTCGACAAGGGCGAGCGCGTCGGCTACGGCGGCGATTATATCTGCCGCAAACCGGTGCGCGCGGCCATTGTCGCCGCCGGCTACGGCGACGGCTACCCGCGCCACGCCGAATCGGGCACGCCGGTGTGGATTGCCGGCGCCCGCCGCCCGCTGGCCGGGCGCGTGTCCATGGACATGCTGACGGTGGATGTCGGCGGCGCCGATGTAGAGGCGGGCGACGCCGCCGAATTGTGGGGGCCGAACCTGCCGGTCGCCGAGGTCGCGGCGCATTGTGGAACCATCGCATATCAACTGTTGTGCGGTGTTGGCGCAAAATCACCGCAGATAGACGCATAAAGCCGGTTTTACTGACACTTATCCAAATGGCATAGATTTATTTACAACGCCTGATTCTCTGGTATTTTAGTGCTGTCACCTCAAGTGCAGTGCCAGTGGACAATGATGGCGGAGATTTCAATCCGTGCCGTCGGGGCTTGTGTAAGGCACAGGATTGCTCCCGGGACTTTGTCAAGCCCCGGCGGGCGTCTTTTATTCCGCTTTCTCTCTTCTGTTTTTTCCTCGCGGCGCCTCTGGCCGCTCTGAACTCCTCGCCCGCCGCGGCGCAGACGCTGAACATCTGCGACCGCTCGCCGGTGGTGCAGCAGGCCATTCTGGGGCAGCGGGGTGGCAATGACTGTTCATCCGTCGCCCAACCTCTGGCATTCCGTGCCTTGCATGTCAATGGGGAGGCCGCTGTCCTGAAGACAGGGGATTTCCGCGGTGTCAGCGTCACCGGCACCTTGTCCCTGGCGAATCTCGGATTGCAAAGCCTGTCGTCCGATGTTTTCGAGGGTATTGGCCGGATTTCTTTCCTGAACATCTCGGGAAACCATCTCGGTCATTTGCCGGCGGATATTCTGGATCATCTGCCGGCAGGATTGTGTTTTATCCGCCTTTACCGGAATCCGCTGGACCGCTTGCCGATACAGTTGCTGGCGGATCTGAAAAGATTGGCGTTGGCCCCGTGCCCGATTCGGGAGACCAGGCCGGCGGTTGTGACTGTCGATGGAGTTTATTCCAGCAGCGCGACCCGGATTTACCAGCCGGACTATCTTGGCAATATCCGCTACATTGACGCGGACACCGGCGCGGTGGTGTCGTCGAGTTTGGTGATGACCGAGGGGCAAAGCCGCCGGATTTATGTTGAACTGGACGCTTTCCCGGGAATCAACGGCGAGATTTCGCTGCGATGGCGCTCGGCATCGTCGGCAAGCCAACTTTGGCGTTCAGCGAGATCGCGAATCCGGCTTTCTCTGGAACCGCAGGATGTGACGCTCGCCTTTTCTTCTGAAGCGACCCGGGCCGCGGTAACCATCACCGCCGGAGCAGACGACAACCGCGAGCATGAAACAGTGCTCTTGTCCTGGCTTGCGCCTGATCCCGTCTTGGGGGGCGGAAAGAGTCTGGAACAATGGGCGCGTGCAGATGTGTATGACGAAATGCGGATGGAGGTAGTGTCGCGGGAAGTAGTGACGAACGGCTTCAGAACACCGCCGCTGCCGGTGAGGGTGCTGGAGCCGGTGGAAATTGAAGACACCAATCCCGAACCCAACCGCATCTGGCGGGGCGTGTCGTCCGGCACCGGCGTAACCGGCTGGGCGCCGCGGATTCTGGTGGACGGCGCCGCTTCCACGCCGACAGCCTGGTCGCTGGTGTCGGACGCCGGCGGTTTGTTTGCGATTGACACCGCGAGCGGCGCGTTGTCGGCGCGCGGCAACTGGCCGCTGCCGGCGGCGCGGCGGCACGACCTCGTCGTCGGCGCGGATGACAGGGGCGCGCCCGCGACCCGAACGGCGGCCATTGAGGTGTTCGACGCGCTGTCGCTTGCGGACGGCGATGCCGCGCGCAACACTGTCACCGACAGCGATGCGGCGGGCGCGGCGGTGCGCGGCGTCATGCCGCTGGCGCGCGCCGACGGCGCCGTTGTCACGAGCGGCGTGGCCTGGACGCTGGCCGGCGGCGGCGATTTGTTCCATGTCGACACCTCGACGGGCGCGATTTTGCTGACGCGCTCGCCGGCGGAAGCGGACGCCGGCGCCTCGACGCTGACGCTGACGGCGTCGTACGCCGGCGCCGGGGCGAGTGTGCCGCTGCCCGTCATCGTCTCGCTGCCGGACCGCGTGTATATCTGCGACCGCAGCGACCGCGTGCGCCGCGCGATTCTGGAAAGTCTGGATCCGGCCCCGGCCTGCGCCACCGTCAGCACATCGCAGATGGCGAGCATCACTATGCTGACCATTACTTCCGGCGGCGCCGCCGTTCAGTTGCGCGCGGGGGATTTCGCCGACATGCCGAACCTGCAAGCGTTGGACTTGCGCGACAACGGCATCCGGGTTTTGCCGGAGCGCCTTCTCGCCGGCGTTCCGCGGGCATTTCGCTCGCTCAATATCAGGGGCAACCCGGTTCGGCGCATCCCGGTGCGGATTCTGACGGATTGGGATGACGGCGAGGCGAACGAGGAGATGCTTGTTGACCTGGAAGACCGTCTCACCGGCTTTCAGTACAGGCTGGCGGACGGCACGACTCTGTCGCGGCTGGTTTTGCTTGAAGACGACCGGGCAACGAGGCGCAACTTCGCTTTCCGGGTTGTCTTGCCGGACGGCGTTCCGCGGCTTTCAAGGCGGATGTTTTTGCCGAACGAGTTTGCGTTGAATCCGCGCGAGAGGGCGTCGGGACTGCCCAATCGCCTGAATCCGCCCAATCTGATCATCGGCACAACCGCGGTTCATGCCAGGAGCATCTCATGGACGCCGGACGGCGATTTTGCGCGGGAAACCGACAGGCGCATGCTGCTGTGGGAATTGTTTGACAGCCGCATTTCATATTTGTCGGACGGCGTGCCCCGGAGCAATCTCGCGGTCGAGGCAATCCCGGTGGAAGTGCGCGAGACCTTTGCGTTCGGCGACGCCGACCCGGCGCCGAACCGGATTGCGGCGGGCGCGCCTGCCGGGACGCCGGTTATCAACTGGCAGCCGCAGCCTGTGCCCAGCGCGGACAGCGCGGTCGCGGCGGGCCTTGATTACGCCTATACGCTGGCGGCGGACGCCGGCGGGCTGTTTGTGATTGACACCGCAAGCGGCGCCTTGTCGGTGGCGCCGGGGCGGTCGTTGCCGGCAATGTCGTCCAGTCATCATCTGACGGTGATGGCGGCGGTGGACGGGCCGGATTTCACGCTGACGGCGACGGCGCCGGTGACGGTTGAAGCCGGCGACGCCGTGTTCAGCATCTGTGAACGCAGTGCGCGGGTGCGGGCCGCCATCTTGACAAGTCTGGCGCGCACGGGTTCGGGGTTCACGCATTGCGCTTCCGTTGACAGGGAGCGGCTGGGCGAGGTCGGCGCGCTGACCGTCACTTCCGGCGGCGGCACGCTGCAATTTCGCAGCGGCGATTTTCATGACATGCCGGGCCTGCGGACACTGGACTTGAGCGACAACGGCCTCGGCGATTTTCCGGAAGACCTGCTGGACGGCGTCGGCGGCGGCCTCATCCGCCTGGACTTGAGCGGCAACCCCGCCACCCGCATCCCGGTGCAGATTTTGGCCGCGCTCCATGCCGGGAACGAGGCGAACACCCTGCTGATGGACGAAGAAGACCGTCTTGCCGCTTTTCGCTACACGCCGTACGACAGTCAGACGACGCCCTTGTCGCGGATGGTGTTGCACGAAGGGCAGGGCGACCGCCGTTTCCGGATTGCACTGCGGGGTGATGACATTGCTTTTACCGGCGGTTTTTTGTGGGAGTTTAACCTGCATCGTGATCTCCTGAATCCCCCGGGCAAGGCGCGGATTTCATCTGATTGGGAGAGCGGTTTCTCGGACAGTATCGAATTCTTCAGACCAACCGGGACGGATGTCATCACGATGTCCGTCATGCAGGACGGTGATTTCATCGAGGAGACACGCGGGCTGGTGTGGGGAATCCGGATACGGACAGGCTCCGCCATTTCCTTCATGACAGGATCGGGACGCCTCACCAACCTGTTCACCGAGGCGCTGCCGGTGGAAGTGCGCGAAACCCTTGCGCTGCGCGACGGAAACCCGTTGCCCAACCGGGTCGCGCCGGGCACGCCGGCGGGGCTGCCGGTGAATGGGTGGATGGCGCGGGCCGTGCCCAGCGCCGGCAGCACGGTTACGGCGGCGCTTGATTACGAGTACGAACTGACGGCAAATCCCGGCGGCCTGTTCGCAATCAACACCGCGAACGGCGCTTTGTCGCTGGCGCCCGGAGGTTCGCTGCCCGCCGCGCCGTCGAGCCATGATGCGGTTGTGATGGTCACCGCCGCCGGGCCGCATCTTGTGCTGACGGCGGCGGCGACGGTGACCGTCGTGCAGGACGCCGGCTCCTGGTACATCTGCGGGCGCACGCCGGCGGTGCAGCGGGCGATTCTGGCGGCGAAGGGCGGCGACTGCGCGTTCGTCGCCGGGCCTCTGGAATTCGGCGCACTGGCGGTCACCGGCCCGGTCGCCGCCCTGCGGCGCGGGGATTTCCGCGGCGTCAGCGTTACCGGCACGCTGTCTTTGCTGAATCTCGGACTGGAGAGTTTGTCGCCTGATGTTTTCGAGGGTGTCGGCGTGATTCACGAACTGGATATCGCAAGGAACAATCTCCGCAGCCTGCCGGCGGATGTTTTCAGCCATCTGCCCGGGGGGTTGTGCCGAATCCGCCTTTACCGCAATCCTCTGACCCGTCTGCCAATCCGGCTGTTGGCGGGTTTGAAAAGAATTGCGCCGGCCTCGGCCTCAAGGCAATGCGGCAATGTGGCCAGGCGGGGGTCTTTGGTGGTTGAGGGAGGCTACCCTGTGGATACCGACGGCGACGGCGACCTGAACCTGGAGCATATACCGACGCCTGACTATCTCGGCAACATCCGCTACATTGATGCAAACACCGGCAGGGCCGTGTCGTCGGGCCTTGTCGTGACGGAAGGGGAACCCCGCCAACTCCTGGTTGAACTGGACGCGCTTGCGGGCGTCAGCGGCAGGCTTGTTTTGGGTGGCGTTGCCGGGCGGTTTGTGACGGAACCGGCCCATCTGGTGTTCGGCCCGCTTTCTGAAACGACCCGAATCGCGGTTGCGGTGACGGCCAATGCGGACGACAACCGCGAGCATGAAACGACGCCGCTGTTCTGGCGCGACACATCGGACAGCGGGGAGATACCGGGCGGCGGGTATTACGCGGGCACGGTGAGCAGCGCAAGCCTTACGGTGCTTGGGTATAACGGTGACCTGGGCGGCGGGCGCATCCGTGTCCGAACATGGGAACTCCGAACGCCGCCGCTGCCGGTGAGGGTGCTTGAGCCGGTGGAAATTGAAGACACAAATCCCGAACCCGACCGCATCTGGAG
>RKSI01000005.1 GCA_007570905.1 Gammaproteobacteria bacterium | reverse complement strand
GGTGTGATGGTGGACACGGCGGACAAGACCAACGGCTCGGTGCGCCGCTGCACCGACGACGACGCGCTGCAACGCTTTGTCAACGCGGCGCGCGAATGCGGCCTGCTGTGCGGCATCGCCGGCTCGCTCGGCGTGGACGACATTGAGCCGCTGCGCGAGATGGGGCCGGATTACCTGGGCTTCCGCACGGCGCTGTGCGAAGGCGGCAAACGCGCCGGCAAGGTGTCAGCGGCGGCGATCGGGCGGGCGCTTGAGAAAGTGAACAACGGCGCGGCGGGCCGGGAAACGCCGGGGCAAGGGATATGAACGCGCGGCGCCTGCCAATCAACCGGCGCGCGACGGGACAGGAAACATGAAAAGCAATTCAGCACTGATTTACGGCCTGATTGTTCTGGTGGCGCTGGCGCGGGTGGTGCCGCATCCGTGGAATGTCGCGCCCATCGGGGCGTTGGGGTTGTTTTCCGGCGCCTATATTCCGGCGCGGGTGGCGTGGACGTTGCCGCTGATTGCGCTGCTGCTGGGGGATGTGTTTCTCGGTCTTTACCATCCGGTTGTGATGCTGTTTGTTTATCTGGGGTTTGCCGCCAGCGCCGTTTGCGGGCGCGTTTTTCTGCACCGGCGGCGCAGCACTTCCCGGTTTGGCGGCGCGATTGGCTGCGCGGCGCTGCTGTTTTACCTGCTGTCCAACTTCGGAATGTGGATTGTCTATTATCCGCAAACCTGGGCGGGGCTGGTCGCCTGTTATGTCAATGCGCTGCCCTTTTTGCTGAAGAGTTTGACGGGCGATGTGCTTTATTGCGCGCTGCTGTTCGGAAGTTACGAGGCGGCGGTGCGGGTCGGCGCGGGCGGGCGTGCGGCGGGGCGGGCCGCTGATTCGTGAATGCCGGGGGATTGACTGCGTTATGCTGAAACGGCTGGAAAGGTTTTACGAGCGCAACGGGATTCTGTCCACTTCCTTCACTTGCAAGCACAAGGATGACTGCAAAGGGGATTGCGAAACTTTCACCGGCCCGAAGTCGGCTTTTGTCAGCAGCGGCTATGTGGAGAACAAACTGCCGAGACTGTTGTTTTTGTCGCTGGATTCAGGCAGCGGAGACCCGAATGCGAACAACAGGCTCCCCGCCGCGGTAAGGCAGCAGGAAGAGATAGACAGGGACATCCGCCCGCTGCACAAAGGCAAACACTGGTACAGAACCCATGAACTGGCATGGTATATCCTCAAAAGATTCAGGCCGGGCCTGAAGATGGAGGAAGCCAAGGGGTTTTTCTCCCACGCCAATTCCGCAAAATGCTGCATGAACAACAAGCACAAAAGAAAGGCCAGCGGAAAGTTGTTTGAAAATTGCAGGGGTTATCTGAAAGGCGAGTTGGACATACTCGCTCCCCAACTGCTGGTGACTCAGGGCCACGAGGCCAAACAGGCCATCGCATTGCTGGCGGAAAAAACGATTGATGAAATTGACGAATTTTCCTCGGTGATTGTCTTGTCCGCCAACCCGGTTTTCTGGCTGCACACCTACCACCCGAGAAACGGCAGGTTCAACACACAGAGAAACTTCTGCAAAAAAACCGGTGTCGCGCTGGGGTGGGAGTTTTATTCGGGGGAGATGTATCGGTTTGTTAATCGGGGGATGGCCTTATGACCCTCTTCCACAATTTAGTTCGCCGCTGTTAATTCAGGTTTCTATTCCTCAAATATATTTTCCCTGTGCCATTCAAGACACTCTTTGTTTGGAAGAAAGCGAATTGGTCTGCTTATTGGCCTTCCGCTGTAAGATTTCAGTATATTTCTGGTTATCGAATCATTATGCCGAGCAACCCGGGACGCAAAGAGAACAGTCAACTTTTCAGTGACAGTCAAAAGCCCTGCATCAAATAAGCAGTGAAAAGTTGCACTGAGGCACAGTCCGTTTGCCGGATTAGCGCGAAATTCTTCCCCCTCGCGCCATGGAATGATATGGCTGGCGTTCAAACATTCGGGAATCGAAAGACCCGAAATACAGCAAGTTGTCTGATAGTTGCTCAAAGTTGCTTCCCGGAAAAATGCCTGGTGCACTCTTTGTTTGGTCAGTCGCATTTCCTCTGAAGGCCCCGAAGGGGCCTCAGGCCGGGAAGCGTCCGCAGGCACGCCGCCAATCTTTTTTCTCAGCAAATCTGCTTCCCACACCAGGGCATTCCAGTCGGCATGAAATTCTTCCCATACTTCACAATCTCCTTTGCTGACATTCGGCAATCCTTTTATGCCCGTCTCCCGCAACTTTGGATCCAGGGCGCCAAAGTTCCCTAATTTTCTTGCAACAGAACTAGGAGTGCGGCCTAAAATCCTCGCCAATTCTTTGACCTCTGGATTACGGTTGTTCGTTTGCTGGAAAGGAATCTTGCAATAGAGCTCAAAAGCCAGAACCAGTTCTTCCCGGCTCCACAAAATGCCATAGCGGGATTTCATCGGCTTCTCAATGTTGTTTTCGCCCACAACACCCCCACCGGCACCGCCCACATTCCTTCCCCGAACGACAGCACACTCTCCCCCGCGTACAGGACAACCCCGGCGAACTCCTTCTGCGCCAGGTTTTTCTGAAACCATTTCAGGTGCTTGAAGTCGTCGCCCTGCACGGTGGAGCTCGCCTTGACTTCAATCCCCAGCAGCGCGCCGTCCTCACGCTCAACCAGCAGGTCAATCTCGCGTTTCTTCTGGTCGCGGTAGTTGAAGATTTTATGGCGCACATCTTCCTCGGCG
>RKSI01000229.1 GCA_007570905.1 Gammaproteobacteria bacterium | reverse complement strand
GGAGTTGACCGTGGTCATCGGCGACCCGCTGGCGCTGACCGAAGCCGAGCGCGGCGCCATCATCGCCAACTGCCGGCGTTCCAACCTGTGCTTTTACCGCGCGCGCCGCGCGCCGCGCGACCGCGCCGCCTTCAAGCGTCTTGGCGAGCAAATCGGGCTGGCGGCGCTGGTCGGCAACCCGTGCGCCGACGCCGCGCGCATCAGCCACATCACCGCGGTGCCCGGCAGCCGCTACATTCCGTACACCAACAAGGCGCTGAACTGGCACACCGACGGCTATTACAACGAGCCGGACGACACCGTGCGCGCGTTTTCCATGCACTGCCTGCGCCCGGCGGAGCGCGGCGGCGAGAACCACTATCTTGACCCGGAACTCATTTACATCCTGCTGCGCGACGACGACCCCGGCCACATCCGGCAACTGATGCACCCGCGCGCGATGACGCTGCCGGCCAACATCGACAACGGCGCCGTCGTGCGCCCGGCGCGCAGCGTGCCGGTGTTCGCGGTGGATGCCGGCGGCGCGCTGCTGATGCGCTATTCGGCGCGCGCGCGCCACATTGAATGGCGCGCCGAATGCCGCGCCGCCGCCGCGCGCCTCGGCGAGTTGCTGGAACAGGCCGGCGAGTGGCGCATCCGCCGTCGCCTGGCCGCGTCCGAAGGCGTGATTTGCAACAATGTGCTGCACAACCGCGCCGCGTTTGAGGACGACGGCGCGCACGCGCGCCACCTTTACCGCGCGCGCTACCGCGACCGCGTCGCGGGCGACGGCTGGCGTTCGCTGATGGGGGGCGCGCCGTGCTGAGCATCAGCGAAGTGCTGATGAGCAACCACGACATGACGAGTTTCGGCGAACTCGTGGAGTATGTGCGGCGGTGCGCGCAACAGGGCGAGATGTTTATTGAGATGGATTTGCGCCCGCCGTTTGAGGACACGCCCGAAGACTGGGCCGAGCGCCTTGAAGCCGCCTTCTCCTCCGCCGACAACATCCTATGAACCGCCGCGCGCAGCCGCGTGCGCGGCAACGGCGGGGCCGGGCGGCCTGCGGCGGCGTCCGATGAACCTGCACTGGAGCGAGGAAAGCGCCGACGACGCGGCGCCGCGCGTGCCGGACGACATCGCCGACCTGAACTTCCGCATCACCTGCCGGCTGCTGCCGGCGGACCATATGTGGGCGCTTTACCGCGCATTGTCGCAGGCGCTGCCATGGCTGGACGACGAGCCGCGCGCGGCGGTGCACTCCATACACGGCGCCGAGTCCGGCAACGGCTGGGAACGCCCGCAGAGCGGCAGCGACGAGATTCATCTGTCGCGGCGCGCGCGGCTGTGCCTGCGCCTGCCGCGCGAACGCTTTGCCGACGCGCGCGAGTTGCAGGGCGCGCTGCTGGATGTCGGCGGTTATCAGGTGCGTGTCGGCGCCGCCAATGTGCGCCCGCTCAGCAGCGAGACCACGCTGTTTTCGCGCCACCTGGCGGCGCCCGCCGGCGGCGAGAGCGCCTTTCTTGAACAGGCCGCGGCGCAACTCGCGGGCGCCGGCGTCAGCGCGTCCCGGATGATGGGCGGGCGCGGCCATGTCATCCGCACGCCCGACCGCGAGATTGCCGTTTGCAGTTTGATGGTCAGCGGCCTCGCGTTCGGCGACGCGATTCGTTTGCAGCAGCGCGGGTTGGGCGGCGAGCAGAAACTCGGCTGCGGCATCTTTCTGCCGCACAAGGGCATTGATGCCGTCGCCTGACAAGTGGCCGGCGTTATAATTGACGAAGTTCGCGGCCCGGCCCGGCAAGGCTTCCTGGCCGCCGCCCGACAACGCCGCCGATGATGCTTGCCGACAATGCCCGCCGACGACGCCCGCCGACCTTGCCGATGATGCTTGCCGACAACCTTTGCCGACGACATTTGCGAACAGCGTTTGCAGATGACGCTCGCTGCACAATGCTTGCCGACGCCCGCCGCACAGCGCTTGCAGATGACGCCCGCCGATGACCATTGAGTTCGCAAAAATGCACGCGCTTGGCAACGACTTCATGATAGTCAACGCGACGGAGCGACCGTTCAGGCCGGACGCGGCGCGGGTGCGGGCGCTGGCCGACCGGCGCACCGGCGTCGGCTTCGACCAGTTGCTGCTGGTGGAGGCGCCGCCGGCTGACGATGTGGATTTCGGCTACCGCATTTTCAACGCCGACGGCGGCGAGGTGGCGCAGTGCGGCAACGGCGCGCGGTGTTTCGCGCAGTTTGTCCGCGCGCGCGGGCTGACCGACAAGACGACGCTGCGCGCGCGCACCGCCGGGCGCGTCATTGAGATGCGGGTGCGCGGCGACGGCGGGGTTTGCGTCGGCATGGGTGAGCCGGTCTTCGACGCCGCGCGGATTCCGTTCGCGTGCGACGGCGATGTGCATGCGTGCCGGCTGGATGTCGGCGGCCACCGCCTGCTGTTCGGCGTGCTGTCGTTCGGCAACCCGCACGCGGTGACCGAAGTGGCGCGGCTGGACGACTTTCCGGTGGCGGAGGTCGGCGAACAGATGCAGGTGCACCGGTGCTTTCCGCAGGGCGTCAACGCCGGGTTCATGCAGCGCCTCGACGAGCGGCGGCTGGCGCTGCGCGTGTATGAAAGAGGCGCCGGCGAGACGGCGGCGTGCGGCAGCGGCGCGTGCGCGGCGGCGGTCGTGGCCGCGCATTGGGAACTGGTTTCCATGCCGGTAGAGGTGCGCCTGCCCGGCGGCGCGCTGGAAGTCTCGCG
>RKSI01000228.1 GCA_007570905.1 Gammaproteobacteria bacterium | reverse complement strand
GAGACCTGGTTTGTGACGCGCACCGCAGGCCGGGATTTGGGGAGCGGCCACCTCGTCATCACCTGGGTTGCCTTCCCTGCGGGCGCCGCCGCCGCCGGGATTGACGACTTCACCCTGCGCGCAGGCGTTTTGACTTTCCGCGGCGCGCCCGGCAGCGCCACTTCGCAGAGTTTCCGGGTCGGCATCGCCGCCGACGGCGTCAACGAGACGACCGAGACTTTCATTGTCGCGTTCGCCGTTTCCGTGGATGACTTCGCCGCCGTGGAGGCCGCCGGCGGCATCGCGTCGCTGCCAGGCTCGCAAGAAGCCGCCATCGCCGACAACCCCGCCGACGCGGTTTTGGTCAGCATCACGCGCGACACCGGCACCCCGGCGAGCGTCGCCGAACCCGGCGACGCGGTGTTCACTGTCGCGCTGTCCGGCGGCGAGCGCAGCGCCGATGTGGTGGTGCCGTTTGCGTTTTCCGGCGACGGCATCAGCGCCGCCGACTTCCGGATTGTCAGCCCCGGCGCCATCGCCGCTGACGCTGCCGGCGGCGAGATTGTCTTTTATACCGGCAACTTGCGTGACCGAACGCGCGAGGAGATACGCGTGCGATTGCTGGACGACGACCTGAACGAGGCTGCCGAGACGCTGACATTGAGCGGCGCGCCCGGCCTGCGCACCGCCGGCGCGATACGCTACGCCGCCACCGCCGCCGCAGTGTCCATCATTGACGACGACCGCATTGAGGTCTCCATCGGCATTGCCGGCGCGGACGCCGACCTCGTCGCCGCCGGCCATCAGGCGCCGGAAGGCGGCGCCGCAGAGTTCAGCGTCTTCCTGGACCGCGCCAGTGCGGCGCCGGCGGTGGTTCCGTACATCATCGGCGGCGATGTGGAGTTTGAAGACTACGGCGGCGGCGCGACGGGGACGGTGACAGTTGCCGCCGGGCGCACGACTGCGGCGCTGGTGATTCCAATACGCCGCGACGCCGACATTGACGCGACCGAGACGCTGACGGTTACGCTGGCCGAAAGCGGCTATTCCGCCGCCGGCGACATCGGCCGCAGCGCCGGCGGCAGCACCGCCGCCAGCGTGCAGATTACGCATCTGCCTGCGCGCACGCTGCATCTGGCGCGCACCGACGCCGGCGGCGCCGCCGTTACGACTTCCACTGTCGCCGAGAGCGACAGCGCCGCCGCCGTTCATTACAGCATCAACTTTGAGGCGGACAGCCTGGCTTTCAGCACCGACACCGAGGTTTTGTGGACGATTGGGCACGGCGACCCGTCGTCTGCCACCGCCGCCGCCACCGGCCCCGGCGACTTTGCCGCCGCCACCGGGGCCGTTGTGATAGCCGCCGGGACGACCGCTTCGGCTGCGTTCACGCTGACGCTGGCGGGCGACAATCGCAACGAACCCACCGAGTATTTCAGCGTGTCGGTGGCCGTCGCCGACGCCGTCGCCGACGGGGAAACCAGGCTTGGCGGCGGCGTGACGCTCGCCGTTGAGGACGACGACCCGCTTGTCATCACGCTGTCCGGCGGCGGCGGTTTCGACGAGGGTTCAATGCCCGTGCTGCATCTGGATTTCGGCGCCGAACTGGGCCTCAGCGGCGCCTACGGCGCGATTTCGTTCGCTGTCGCGTCGCAGACATACATCGTGGAGGACAACGACGACATTGCGGCCATCGTTTCCGCCGTTACCGGCACGGTGTCGGAAGGCGGCTCGGCGGCGTTTGGCGTGGTACTGGACGGCGCGCCGGAAGGGTCGGACGCGGCGATTGAAGTGCGCTATCGTTTGAGCGAACTGAGCGGCGTTGCGCTTGCCGACACCGGCGGCAGTTTGCGCTTTGACCAAGGCAGCACCGGCGCCGTCGTAACCGCCGTGATTCCGTTCAGCGAGACGCTGGACGCGGACAGCGCGAGCCAGACGCTGACTTTTGAGATAACCGGCGTTGCCGCGCTGCCCGCCGCGCCGACGACGGCCACTGTCAGCGGCGTTGTCGTTGAACTGGCCGACCACGCCGCAGGCGCCGTCACCGCGACGGCGCCGGGCAGCCGGGCGTCGGTCGCGGTGGAATGGCTGGACGCCGCGCATGAACTCGCGCTGGACAACCCGCCCGCGACGATTGCCGAAGGCGCGGGCGCGGCGGCCATGGCGAGATATGTCGTAACGCGCACCGGCCCGCCGCTGGCGGAGAGCCTTGAGATTGCATGGCGGCTTGACCTGGCGGGCGGCGGCGCCGAAGCGGGCGACTTCACCGCCACCACCGGCGTCGTTACATTCAACGGCGACCAGGGCCAGCGCAGTTTTGATGTCGTCGTCGTCGCCGACGATCTGAACGAGGCGGCGGAGAGTTTTGCCATCGTCTTTGATGTGGAAGCCGCCGCCGGCGCAGCGGCGGGCGGCGTGTCGCTGCCCGCCGCGCACCGCGCGGTGATTGCCGACAGCGCCGACGACGCCATTGAGGTAAGCGTCTCGCGTGATACAGGCACACCGGCGAGCGTCGCCGAAGGCGGCGATGCGGTGTTCGCCATCACGCTGTCGGGCGGCGTGCGCACCGCGGATGTCGTGGCGCCGTTTGCGTTTTCCGGCGCCGGCATCACCGACGCCGACTTTGACATCACCTCGCCTGCGGGTGCGGCCGCCTTTGGCGGCGAAGCGGTGTTCGGCGTTGCCGGCGCGACGGCGGATGACTCGGTGAATGTGATGGTGCGTTTGCTGGACGACAACCTGAACGAGGCCGCCGAGACGCTGGCGCTGACCGGCGCCGCCGCCGGCGCCTCCGGCCTTCGCACCGCAGGCGGTGCGATACGCTACGCCGCCGATGCGACGACCGCAACGGTGGTGATTGCCGACAACGATCCGCTGAACATCACGCTAAGCGGCGGGCGGCGTTTCAGCGAGGAGGATACGCCGCAACTGCATCTTGATTTCGGCGCCGAACTAAGCCGCGAGTTTGAGGCGTTGGTCCGGATACTCAGGGACGCCGGCAACCCCGACACCGACACCATTGAAAGCGCCGATGTCTCCGCCGGCGGCGGCTGGGCGGTATTGCCGCCATCGTCGATAGTCGTGGCGGCGCAGCCGGGCGCGGCATTCCGGTTTGCGGCGGGCGCGACCACCGGCGCGATAGCGCTTGATTTCTTTGTGGATGACGGCCTGAACGAGGCGGACGAGGTGTTTTGGGTGGAGCCGTTCGCCGACGAGGCCGGGCTGCCCATCGGTTTCCACGGCGCTCACGGCGCGGTCTCGTTTGCCGTCGCGTCGCAGAGTTATGTCATTGAGGACAACGATGACATTGCGGTTTCCGTTTCCGCCGTCGCCGGCACGGTGTCGGAAGGCCGTTTGGCGGAGTTTGCCGTGGTGCTGGAAGGAGCTCCCGAAGGTTCGGACGGGGAGTTGGATGTTTTTTACCGCATAAGCGGATTGAGCGGCGTTGCGCTGACCCGTTCCGACGGCAGTTTGCGTTTCAGCCGTGGCAGCACAAACGGCGTCATCAGCGCCGCGATTCCGTTCAGCGACACGCTGGGCGCGGACAGCCCGCCCCAGACGCTGACCGTTGAGATAACCGGCGTCAATAAACGACCGACCGCCCCGGCAACGGGCGATGGCGGCGGCGGCATGATTGAATTGGCCGACCACGCCGCCGGCGCCGTCACTTCGGCGGCGCCGGGCAACCGGGCGTCGGTTACGGTGGAATGGAGCGACGCCGCGCATGTCTTCGCGCTGGACAGCCCGCCCGCGACCATCACCGAAGGCACGGGCGCTGCGGGCATGGCGGTTTATTCGCTGACGCGCACCGGCCCGCCGCTGGCGGAGCGCCTTGAGATTGAGTGGCGGCTTGACCTGGCGGGCGCCGCCGCCGGCGACTTCACCGGCGCCACCGGCGGCGTGCTGGCGTTCAGCGGCGCGGTTACTTCGCAGACTTTCCGTATTGGCATCGCCGCCGACGATTTGAACGAGGCCGACGAGGATTTCAGCATCGTCCTTGCCGTCACCGACGCCGCCGCCGCGACATCTGCGGGCGGCGTGTCGCTGCCCGGCGCGCACCGCACGCTGATTGCCGACGACGACCCGCTGACCATCATATTAGGCGGCGGCGGGCGTTTCACCGAAGGGCGGACGCCGCGGCTGACTCTGGATTTCGGCGCCGTGCTGAGCCGCGATTTTGAGGCGCTGATTCAGGTTGTCAGGGACGCCGCCAACACCGCCACGAACACCATAGAGAGCGCCGATGTTGCCGCCGGCGGCGCATGGGCGGTGTCGTCGCAAACGCCGGCCGTGGTGTCGGCGCGGGCCGGGATGGCGGCGTTCCGCTTTGCGGCGGGCGCGAGAACCGGCGCGATTG
>RKSI01000124.1 GCA_007570905.1 Gammaproteobacteria bacterium | reverse complement strand
CACCTGGGCCTACGCCGCGGGGACGCCGGCGCCGGTGGCGGCCGACTTCATGGGCGACACCCTGCCGGCCGGCGGCGAATTGGTATTCACCGGCAGCGAGACCACGGAGATGTTCATGATTACCACCAAGGAAGACACGCTAAACGAAGCCGGCGAGCAATTCACGCTGACCTTAAGCATCGCCGCCGCCCACCAAGCCGCGGCCAGGATGGCCGGCGGCGCCAGCCTGCCGCCCGCGCATACCGTCACCATCGAAGACGACGACCCCATCAGCGTCACCCTCACTTTCGCGCAAACCAGCGTCGCTGAAGACCGAGCGGCAGGCGCAGGTTTCAGCATCCAACTCGCCGGCGGTACGCGCACCGGCGATGTCGTCGTGCCGTTTACTTTCAGCGGCTTGGACACCGCCGAGTTCACCATCACCCCGCAAGCTTCGATGCTGGCGGCCACCGTCCCGGTCCTCACCATCAACGCCGACGGCGTCAGCGGCTATGTCACATTCCAAACCGATGATAATACCGGTGTCTCCTTAGATGTGGCGTTGAACGACGACGACCTGAACGAAGCCGCCGAGACGCTCACCCTCACCGGCGGCACGCCCACCGCCGCCGGCGGCATCGCCTACACCACCGGCGGCGGTGCGGACACACTGGAGGTGACGGACACCGACCCCATCACCGTCAGCATCGCCCGCGCCAGCGGCACCAGGGCCACCGTGGAGGAAGGCGGCACGGCGGAATTCACCGTGACGCTGGAAAACTCCGCCGGCACCGCCATCGCTTCGGCCGGTGACATCACCGTGGCTTACACCGCCGACTGGGACAATGACGCCTTCACCGACGGCAGGCTTGATGACGACATGAGCGGCGGCAGCGTCAGCGGCAACGTCCGCATCAGCGCCGGGCAGATGACTGGCACGATTAGCGTGCGCATTCGGCATGTCCAAGAATTGAGCGACGAGAACATGTCCATGAACCAGCCCTTCACCGTCGAACTCGGCATGATTACCCCCGGCACCGGCGCCGGCACGGCCGCCGAACACGCGAGCGAAAACGAAGTCACGATTACCGTCGACTGGATTGACGCCGCGCACACCGTCACCCTGACCGCGCCCGACCCGGCTACCGTGGCCGAGGACGGCAGCGCGACCTTCACCGTCAGCAAAAACGATGAGACCCTGTCCACGCCGATTCTCATCACCTGGACGGTCAGCGACGCCTCCACCGGCGGCGATGTGGAGGCGGCCGACTTCGGCGGCGGCGCGACCTTCCCCACCGGCGAAGTCACCTTCAGCAGCACGGAGACAAGCAAAACCTCCACCGTCAGCCCGGCCGACGACAACTTGGCGGAGATGAGCGAATCCTTCCCCGTCACCTTGTCCGCCACCCAAATGGTGCTGGACTCCAACAACGAAGTCGCGTTGGGCGACCCGGTGACGGTGACAATCACCGACAACGACAACATCAGCATCACCATCGCCGCCCCCGCCAACATCGGCGAGGCGCGCACGGTGAACTTCCCGGTGACGCTGAGCGCGACGCCGACGGCCGACCTGACCGTGGACTGGGCGGTCGCCGCCGGCACTGCAACCGGCGACCAGCGGGCGGCCGCGGCCGGCGACTTCGCCGCCTCGGCCGGCGCGAGTTTCCCCAGCGGCACGCTGACTTTCACCATGGGCGCCACCGTGCAGAACATCGAACTGCACACCACCGACGGCGGCGGCGACGACACGCCGGACCGGGTGTTCACCATCACACTGACCACCACCGGCGACGGCGGCGGCAGCGCGACCGCCACGGCGCCCGATGCGGTCACCGTCACCATCCGCGAGGCCGCGCACAGCATCGAACTCGCCGCGCCCAGCTCGGGCATGGTGGCCGAGGGCGGCAGCGCGACCTTCACCGTCACCCGCAGCGCCGAGCAGGATTTGACTTCGCAAATTCTCATCACCTGGACGGTCGGCACCACCGCCGCCACCGATGACAACGATGTCGTGGCGGCCGACTTCGGCGGCACATTCCCCACCGGCAGCGTCACCTTCAGCGGCGGCGAGACGAGCAAAACCTTCACCGTCAGCCCGACCGATGACAATTTCGCCGAGATGCGCGAATCTTTCGCCGTCACCCTGTCCGCGACCGACACCGTGCGGGAATCCAACGACCAAGTCGCGTTGGGCGACCCGGTGACGGTGGCAATCACCGACAACGACACCATCACCATCAGCATCGGCGGCCCGCGCAATGTGGGCGAGGAGGGGACTTTCCGCTTCCCCGTCAGCCTCAGCCGCACGCCGACGGCCGACCTGACCGTGGAGTGGACGGTCGCCGGCGGCACTGCAACCGGCGACCAGCGAGCGGCCGCGGCCGGCGACTTCGCCGCCTCGGCCGGCGGCGCAGCGTTGACCGCCCTCACTTCCCTCACCAGCCAGACGCTGACTTTCACCATGGGCGCCACCTCGCAGAACATCGAACTGCACACCACCGACGGCGGCGGCGACGACACGCCGGACCGGGTGTTCACCATCACCCTCACCACCACCGGCGACGGCGGCGGCAGCATGATGGCGACACCGCCAGCCGCGGTGACCGTCACCATCACCGAGGACGACCCGGCCGCCCGGGAGGCCAGGTTGGAGGCGCCGCTGGCGAGCGCCGGCAAGGGCATCGGCCAACTGGCCGCGGCGGCGGTGATTGGGCGGCTGACGGCCCCGGCCGGCGGCGGCAACTCGCTGACCATCGCCGGGCGG
>RKSI01000098.1 GCA_007570905.1 Gammaproteobacteria bacterium | reverse complement strand
ATGTACAAACTGCACGGCGAAACCATGGAGCGAATCGGCGGGTTGGAAACCCGCATCGGCAGCATGGAGAGCGATATAAGGCTCATCAAATGGATTGGAAGCACGCTTGGGGTCGCCATCATCGCCGGAATCATCGCCATCATTGCCGGACTCGCCAAAATCATTTTCTTTCCGGTGATGTGACTTTGGCGCTGCCGGACATGCTGATATGCAAAGGCCGCCTTCGGGCGGCCTTCTTTGCGCGCGGTTTTGCGGGCGGGGGGGTTCAGCGGCGCCGGCAATGCGCCGCCCCTGGCTGGGCAATGCGCTTCCTGCTTGCGCCGCCCTTGGCCGGGCCGGGCGGTTTCAGAGGCGGCAAGCGCCGTTCTTACCCGTTCGGGCCGAATGACAGGCCGGCGTACCACGCCGCGCCCGGGCCGGCGAAGCCGCTGGCCGGTTCGTGGCGTTTGTTGAACAGATTTTCGGCGCGCACCAGCAAGTCCACGCCGTCGTGCAGGCGGTGGCGCGCCGCCAGATTGAATATGGAGTAGCCGCCTTCGCGCACTCTCGTATTGAAAACGACGCGGTCGCCGTCCGTGAACGGCCCGGTGTAGTTCCATTGCAGGTTCAGCGATGTGCCGGGCCGGGGGCGCCACGACAGATCCAGCGACGCTTGCCTGAGCGGGCGGCGCAGCAGGCGCTGGCGGCTGCCGTCTTTGGCGGAAGTCAGCGTGTAATCAACGCGCGCGCCGAAGGCGCCGGCAGGCCGCCATTGCAGGTAACTTTCCAGGCCCTCTATGGTGGCGCGGTTGATGTTGGCCAGCGTCCGTCCGGAAGGCGTTGTGACACTGCCAATCAGGTCGCGTGTGCGGTTGCGGAACCATGTCGCGCCGGCGCCGTAAGCGCCCGCCTGCCAGTCAAAGCCCGCTTCGCGGCTGCGGCTGGTCTCCGGTTTCAGGTCGGGGTTGGCGAAGAATGAAAAGGCCGGGAAATCGCGGAAGCGGTCGCTTAGCGACGGCGCCTTGAAGCCGGCGCCGAGCGCGGCGTGAAAGCGCCAGCCCGGGCGCGGCGCGTACACGGCGGACAAATTGTGACTTCTCTCGCTGCCGAAATCGTCCGGGTCTTCGTTGCGCCAGCCGGCGCCGATGGTCACATCGTCGGCGGGCGTCCATTCAATCTGCGCGTGCAGCGCGCGGCTGCGCGCGCTGCGGCTGAAGTCGCCGTCGGCGCGCAATTTTTCCAGTTTGGTCTCGGCGCCGGCCAGCAGCCTGAAGCGCGGGCCGGGCACAAACAGATTGCGCCAGGCAACCTGAAAGCGCCGGCCATCGGTGCGCCCGGTGCGCGCGGCGCCTTCGCGGTTGGTTTCCCGCCTTGAAAAAGACGCCGCCGACCATCCTGGCTGCCACAGGCCGCCGAAATAATCGCCGTCCAGCCGCAGCGATGTGGCGTGCTCGCGGCCATTGCGCGCCGACGCCGCGTTCTCGCCGGGGCCGCTGTCGTATTCGGCGTCAAAGTCGCTGTAATGGTGCGTCAGCGACAGCCGCGCCGCGTCGGTGATTTGCCACCCCGCTTTCAGGCCGGCGGCGGAGCGTTTGTAGCCGTCGCGCTCTTCGCCGCCGCCGCCGCGCAGGCGCCGCGGTGTGTGGCTTTCACCGTCGGCGGCAAAGCGCGACACATTGGCCGACCAGTCCAGCGCGCCGGCGGCGCCCGACGCCTCCAGCGCGATGTCTTCGGCGCCGAATGAACCCGCTTCGGTGCGCGCACGCAGCGACGGCTTGCCGGCGCCGCGCTTTGTGATGATGTGAATGACGCCGCCGATGGCCTCGGAGCCGTATTGCGCGCTGTGCGGGCCGCGCACAATCTCAATGCGCTCGACGCGGTCGAGGCGGAAGTCGGCAAAGGCGAACAGGTCGCCCGACGGGTCGGTCATCTTGACGCCGTCCACCAGCACCAGGACATGGTCGGATTCGGCGCCGCGCACAAACACCGAAGTTTGCGCGCCGGCAACGCCGGTGCGCGCGACATGCAAACCGGGCACGCCCGCCAGCGCCGCGGACAATTCGCGGTATTGGCGGCGCGCGATGTCGGCGGCGGTGATTACGGTCACGCCGCCGGCGACGCGCGCAAGCGGCGTCGGCATCCGCGTCGCGGTGATGACCAGCCGCTCGGCGCTGTCGCTGTCGCCGCCCGCGCGCGCCGACAATGCGGCGAGCAGCGCGGCAAACAGCACGGCATGAAACACGGCGCGCGGCGCGGCAAACAACACGCCACGCAGTGCGCCGGACAACATGGCAGGCAACGCGGCGCGCGGCGCAAGCGGCGCGGCAAACAACACGGACGGCGGCGCGGGCAAACGCAAACGCAAAGCCGGCAGCCTAAATTTTGCGGTAAATCTCGGCGCCCGCGTCGCGGAATTCCTTCGCCTTCTCGTCGAGGCCGGACTCGACGGCAATACGCACATCGCGCAGCCCCTTGCTTTTGGCGTAGGCGCGCACATCCTGCGTAATCTTCATTGAACAGAAATGCGGGCCGCACATCGAGCAGAAGTGCGCGACCTTGGCCGACTCCTGCGGCAGCGTGCGGTCGTGGAACTCGCGCGCGCGTTCCGGGTCGAGGCCGAGGTTGAACTGGTCTTGCCAGCGAAATTCAAAGCGCGCCTTCGACAGCGCGTTGTCGCGCAGTTGCGCGCCCGGGTGGCCCTTGGCGAGGTCGGCGGCGTGCGCCGCGATCTTGTAGGCGATGAGGCCGTCGCGCACATCGTCGCGGTCAGGCAGGCCGAGGTGCTCCTTCGGCGTCACATAGCACAGCATCGCGGTGCCGAACCAGCCGATCATCGCGGCGCCGATGGCCGAGGTGATGTGGTCGTAGGCCGGCGCGATGTCGGTCACCAGCGGCCCCAATGTGTAAAACGGCGCCTCACCGCACTCGCGCAATTCGCGCTCTACATTCTCGCGCACCAGTTGCATCGGAATGTGGCCCGGCCCCTCAATCATCACCTGCACATCGTGTTTCCAGGCGGCGCGCGTCAATTCGCCGAGGGTCTTGAGTTCGGCAAACTGCGCCTCGTCGTTGGCGTCGGCGATGCAGCCAGGGCGCAGGCCGTCGCCCAGCGAGAAGGCGACATCGTATTGCTTCATAATCTCGCACATCTCGTCAAAGTGCGTGTAAAGAAAATTCTCGCGGTGGTGCGCCAGACACCACTTCGCCAGAATTGAGCCGCCGCGCGAGACAATGCCGGTGACGCGCTCCGCCGTCAGCGGAACATGGCGCAGCAGCACGCCCGCGTGTATCGTGAAATAATCCACGCCCTGCTCGGCCTGCTCTATCAGCGTGTCGCGGAAAACCGGCCAGTCCAGTTCCTCGGCCTTGCCGCCGACCTTTTCCAGCGCCTGATAAATCGGCACCGTGCCGACCGGCACCGGCGAGTTGCGAAGTATCCACTCGCGCGTCTCGTGGATGTTCTTGCCGGTGGAAAGATCCATCACCGTGTCGGCGCCCCAGCGCGCCGCCCACACCATCTTTTCCACTTCCTCGGCCACCGACGAGGTCACCGCCGAATTGCCGATGTTGGCGTTGACTTTCACCAGAAAATTGCGCCCGATGGCCATCGGCTCGGATTCCGGGTGGTTGATGTTGGCCGGGATGATGGCGCGCCCGCGCGCGACCTCGTCGCGCACGAATTCCGGCGTGACCCGGCGCGGCACGGCGGCGTTGAAATCGCGCCCGGCGTGCTGGCGCAGCAGTTTTGCGTAGGCCGGGTCGTCGCGCAACTCGCGCAGACGCAGGTCTTCGCGGATGGCGACATATTCCATCTCTGGCGTGATGATGCCGCGCCGCGCGTAGTGCATTTGCGTGACATTGCAACCGGCGCGCGCACGCCGCGGCGGGCGCCGCGCATGAAAGCGAACCGCGTCGGCGCGGCGGTCGGCGGCGCGGTCGCGGGTGAAGTCCGAACCGGGGCGTTCCAGCGCCTCGCTGTCGCCGCGCTCGTCTATCCAGCCGTCGCGCAGCGGCGCAAGCCCGGCCAGCAAATCCGTTTGCGCGTGTTCGGCGGAATACGGGCCGGCGGTGTCATACACCGGAATCGGCGGGTTGCGCTCGCTGCCGAAACTCGTCGGCGTGTCGTCCTGCTCTATCTCGCGCATGCCGACGCGCACATCGGGCCGCGACCCGGCCACATACACCTTGCGCAGGCGCCGCCCGCCGGACGGCAGTTGCCGGACTATTTCCTGAATTTGCTGTGCTGCGGTACTCATCTCGCGCCGGAACCCGGAGACAAGTATAATGCCATATTTCCACTGTGCCGCCACGATAACCGCCATGCAGGACATGCCGCCACGCGACCTTGAACGCTTCCTGGAAAGCCTCCCTGCGGGGCGCGCCGAAGGCGCGGGCGCGCCGTGCACGCTGCTGGATGTGCGCGAACAATGGGAATTCGACATCGTGCACCTGCCCGGCTCGGTGCTGATTCCGCTGTCGCAACTGCCGCAGCGCCTCGCCGGCCTTGACGCAGACCGCCCCGTCGTCGTCATCTGCCACCACGGCGTGCGCAGCCGCACCGCGGCAAAACTGCTGGAACAAAGCGGCTTCACCAAAGTCATCAACCTGAAAGGCGGCATAGACGCCTGGGCACGCGAACTCAACCCGAACATGCCCGTCTATGGCTGACAAAAACAGCGGCGGCAAATGACGGCGGCTAAAATAACCCGCCGCGAATGACATGCCTTCTCTGCCTGATTTAAGGAACCGGCTGCGGCCAACGGGAAACCACGGAATTTCCGCAGGCATACCGCCTTGTTACATGCCGCACGGCGCCCGGCTATCAAGCAGCGTTAGTTGCGCCTGTTTCTTCAGATTTCGGGGTTCGCAGGCCGGCGCGTCATAGTTCATTATGATCGCCTCCACCACCGGATTGCGGTTCTTTTCACTGCCGCCGATATGGTAGAAGTGTTCGCGGGTGAGAATGTTGAATTTGCCCCACAGCAAATCTATATACTCATTTTTCCTGAAATCATTGTGATGCCAGGTGGACAATATGAATTTGCCCGGTGTTTTTGACAATGCCTGATACAAATCTCTCTCCTGTTGCTGGTCCCAGCCGTTGTAATAGTCAACATGCCTGCCAATGTACGGAGGATCGCAGTAAATCATGTCATCCCCCCCGCATTCCGCTATGGTTTTTTCAAATGTCTGGCACTTGAAAACAAAATCCTTTGTTTTCAGCAGGCACGCGATGCAAGAGACCTGATTCGCAATTTTCGTGATATATGCCTGCGAGAATCTTTGGGGTTTGCGGCAAAAAGGGGTGTTGAATTCGCCCTTGCGATTAAAGCGAATCATCCCGTTAAAACCGGCTCTGTTAAGAAACAGAAAATCCAGAGGCTGGTGGCTGCTGTTAAAGCGGTCTCTTATTTCATAATAACGATTTTCGCCTTTTTCCGACAATTCTTCGCCTTCCCGAATCAGGAAGTCGCGGACTGTTTCAGGCGTAATGTCCCCTTTGGCCACGGACTTGTAGAAATTAATCAGGTGCGGATTGGTATCGCACAGCATGGCGCGCCGGGGGGCAAGATTAAAGGCCACAACCCCGGTGCCCATGAACGGCTCTATCCACAGGCCCTTGAATTCGCCCGGAATAACACTGCTCACCCATGGAACAAGTTTTGTTTTTATTCCCTGGGATTTTATTGGAGGCACATTTACTTTCATTTTCCGGGCACCCGGTTGCGTTTCGGGACAATTCTGGACACATCGCCCTTGCGGTACTCGACAAAGTCCTTCAGCGAAGTGATTTTTCTTGTCCCCCCTTTCCCGTCCGGTATTGTGATTTTATTATAGTTCACCCAGTAATCGTGGAACCAGGATTCACCCAGCCTTGAAAACATGCCCTTTTCCGCAAGGATGTCATCTATATTGTTGATGCTGCCTATATTCGCAGTGTTTCCGCTGCCGCTTTTGTCGCCGGCAATTCGCCATTTCTCCGCGACAAAAAACTGGAAGTCCCTGATGACAGAAGGGATGGAATGAAGTTCGCCTGTCTTGCAACTTCCGGGCTCGCCGGCCGTTGCACCGTCTGCACGGCTGTAAATAATTCCCAGACAGATATGGCCTGAATAGGCGCCGTACGGGAATTGAATATTTTTTGTGCTCGTGCGATCCTCAAAATACCTGCCGTGAGAACCGAGCGTGAAACCATTGCAAAGATGCGGCTTGTCCGGGTTTCGGTAAGTTGTCTTGAAATCAACGGCAAATTTCAGGTTTTCATCGTCCGCCTTTACAAAAGAAAGGTCCGGATAATAGTTCTGGTGCCGTGCAAGAACTATTCTGTACCCGTGTTTTTCCGCGAACTCCATGAGTTTCGGGAACAGGTGAATTTCGAGTATTTTTGATATAATTTTCGTGTCGGAAGAAATGGCATAAACATTCCGGAACACATCAACAAATCCCTTGATGGTCCATTGCCCGTCATCTGTGCTGATGTGCCCCTCCAGCTCGCCGACAAAGTCTTTGAGCCGCATTTTGAACTCTCTTTTCGCTGTCATCTGTCTGGCGCTCCAGATTATCCCGCCGCCTGTTTCCCGCGCCGGAACCCGGAGACAAGTATAATGCCACATTTCCACTGTGCCGCCACGATGACCACCATGCAGGACCTGCCGCCACGCGACCTTGAACGCTTTCCGGAAAGCCTCCCCGGGGGGGGCTCCGAAGACGCGCACACGCCATTCATCGCGCTCCTTGTTGCGCCGTTCATCGCGCCGTTTGCTGTGCTGTCTGCCGCGCTGTTGATTGCGGCGTTCGCGCAGGCGGCGGTGGCGGGCGGTGGCGACGGCCTTGCCGGTCTTTATGAACTGGCGGTTGAGAACGATGCGCGGTTTCATGCCAGCCGCGCGCGGTACGAGGCCGTTGTGCTGAACCCGGCCATCAGCCGGTCGCGGCTGTTGCCGCAAATCTCGCTGTCGGCGTCGCGCTCGCGCTATCCGGAGCGCAAAATCCGCGGCCAGGCGTTCAATGTGAGGCCGGGAGAGAGCAACGAATTCACCTACAACTTTCATTCCTATTCGCTGAATGTGACGCAGTCGCTTTTCAATCTGGAGTATTACATTGAACTGAAAAAATCAGGGTCGGAGGCGGAACGCGCGCGGCTTGACTTTGAGGCGGCGCGGCAAGACTTGATTGTGCGGCTGGCGGAGGCGTATTTCGGCGTGCTGTCGGCGCAGGACGACCTGGAATTCGCGCGCGCCGAGAAAGAGGCGCTGGCGCGCCAACTGGAACAGGCGCAAAGCCGCTTTGAACTCGGCCTGGACCCGATCACCGGCGCGCGGCGCGCCGAGGCCGCCTACGACCTCGCCGTCGCCGACGAGATTTCGGCGGCCAACCGGCTGAATGTCAGCCGCTCGGTGCTGCGCGTGATTACCGGGCGCGCCGCCGGCAAACTGCGGCGGCTGGACGACGCCGCGCCGACCGTGGCGCCGTCGCCCGGCAACGCCGCGGCGTGGGTTGAGGCCGCGCTTGACAAGAACCTGCGCCTGCTGTCGCAGCAACTGACGGCCAACATCGCCGCCGCCGAAACCGAACGCCTGCGCGCGGGACACTACCCGACGCTCGACCTCTACGCCGACCGCAACGAGCGCGATGTGCGCGGCGGGCCGTCGCCGCAAACGGTGCGCGATGTAGAGGTCGGCGTGCGCCTGAACCTGCCGCTGTTCTCCGGCGGCAATGTCCGCTACCGCACCCGCCAGGCCGCGCATCTGCACCGTGAGGCGATGCAGCAACTGGAAGAAACCCGCCGCAACACGCGGCAGATGGCGGAGGAAGCCTATCTGAACGCCGCCGCCGATGTCAGCCGGGTCGCGGCGCTGGCGAAGGCGCGCGAATCGGCGCGGGTTTCATATGAGTCCAACCAGGCCGGCTTTGCCGTCGGCACGCGCTCGTCGGTGGATGTGCTGCTGGCGCTGGAAGATTTGTTTGACGCCGAACGCGATTACAGCGACACGCGCCACGACTACATCCTGAACACGCTGCGCCTGAAACGGGTCGCGGGTTCGCTGTCGCCGCAAGATGTGCAGGAAGTCTCGCGCTGGCTGAAATAACCGGCCCCCGATGACGCGACTTGTGTACCGCGCCCTGCTGCGACTGGCGTTTCCCGCCGTTGTGCTGCACGCGGCGGCGGTTGCGCTGCGCGACCGCTCGGCGCGTTATCTGTTGCAGCGTTTCGGGCTGCGCCTGCCGGCGCCGGCGGCGCCGCCGCTGTGGATACACTGCGCGTCGGTCGGCGAACTGAACACCGCGCTGATACTGGCCGCGGCCTGGCGCAAGGCGCGCCCCGGCGACGCCATCCTGCTGACCAGCGCGACGGTGTCGGCGCACCGCCTGTTCCGGCGCAAGGCCGGCGCCGACATGCGCCACTGCTACCTGCCGCTCGACTACCCGCTGCTGTGCCGGCGCTTTCTGAAAGTTGTGCGCCCGCGCTGCGCGCTGATGATGGAGGCCGAAATCTGGCTCAACCTGTTCGGCGAATGCGGCGCGCGAGGCGTTCCCGTCATCATCGTCAACGGGCGGCTGTCGGCGAAGACGATGAAACCGGCGCGGCGCTTCGGCGGTTATTACCGGCAAAGCCTGTCATCTGTGCGCGCGGTGCTGGCGCGTTCGCAGACAGACCGCGAGCGTTTTGTCGCTCTCGGCATGGCGCCCGCCGACGCCGAAGTCGCCGGCAACCTGAAATACTCCGCCGAAATGCCGGCGCAAACGCCCGACCGCATTGGCCGCCGCTATTGCCTCGCCGCTTCAACGCACGACGGCGAAGAAACGCAAATCGCGCGCGCATGGCGGCGCGCCGCTACCGGCCTTGCGCTGGTGGTCGCGCCAAGACACCCGCAACGCTGCGCCGCCGCCGCCCGGCAACTGCGCCGCGCCGGTTTTGATGTGGCAGTGCACGGCGGCGATGGCGGCGCTGTCGCAAACAGCGGCGGCAGTGACGGCAGTAATAATGGCGGCGGCGGCGGCGGAAGAAGCAGTGACAGTCGCAGCAGCGGCAGTGGCGGCGGCGCAAACAACGCCGGCACAAACAACGACGATGGCAACGGCAACAGCGGCGCCGGCGCAAACAACGCCGAAGTGATACTGTTCTGCGAAGTCGGGCATCTGCAGGCGCTGATTCGCCATGCGGCGTGCGTGTTTCTCGGCGGTTCGCTGGTGGCAAAGGGCGGGCACAACCTGCTGGAAGCGGCGCGGCTCGGCACGCCGCAGGCCACCGGCCCGCACCTCGACAACTTCGCGCAGGAAGCGCGCGCGCTGCAACAGGCCGGCGGCCTGCTGATTGCAAACAACGAAGACGAACTGGCCGCCTTCTTCACCCGCGCCGCCGGCGGCGGCTGCCGCGCACAAGCCGACAACGCCGCCGCCTTCATGCGCGCACACGACGATGTCGCCGCGCACTATGTCAAGCGCCTGCAAGAGCTTGGTTTGTGAACGCCGCAAGAGACCGGCAATGCCGCCGCCTGACGCGCACCGACGGCACGGCCCGCGCCGCGCCGCGCGCGCAATTTTGCGGCTTGTGAGTGCGCGCTCTTGTCAGCCGCCGCAGTAGGCGTCGCGCAGCGCGTTGAAGTCGGCGCGGCTGAAATACAGCGCGCTGAATTGCGCGGCCAGTTTGTCGAGCGAGCGTTCAAGGCGCGCGATGTTGGCGCGTTTCCAGCGGTTGGCGGCGCGGCGGATGCGCGAGCGGTCGAAATCCACCAGCACGACATATGTGGCGTCTTTGTCCACCAGCACATTGTGGGCGTTCAGGTCGGCGTGCCACACGCCTTCGTCGTGAAAGCGGCGCAGCGTCTTGCCGATGGCGCGCCAGTTGGCCTCGCCGAGCGGCGCCGCGCGCAGCAGGGCCGGCAGCGGCTGCGCCGGGCGGCAACTGGCGACTATCAAATCCGCCGTGTAAGCGGCGCCGCGGCGCCGGAACGACGCCGCCACCGGGCGCGGCGCCGGCAGGCCGCGCCGGTGCAGCGCCGCCAGCAAACGCCATTCGGCGAACGGGCGCGTGCGGTTCCAGCCGATATACAGATAGCGGTCTTCGGTCAGGCGCGCCGGCAGGCCGCCGCGCCCGTAGTGCTTGACCAGGTATTCATCGCCGCCGGCGCGAAAGAATTCGGCGCGCTGCCTGCCGGCGGCGGCGTCCTCCGCCGGCCAGCCGCGCCGCCGCCGCTCGCCGGCGTCGAACCAGCCGGGGTCGAAGGCGCTGCCGCTATCGTATAGGATATGGCGGCCCGCAATCAGAATATGTGACGCCTGAAAACTCAATGTCGGAACCCTTTGCACAACCTCCGCAGAACCTGTGCCTGATTCGCCTGTCGGCGGTGGGCGATGTCGTGCATCTGCTGCCCATTGTCCATACTATAAAAAAATTCCGGCAAAACACAAAAATTGCGTGGATTATCGGCCGGGCCGAGCATGCGCTGGTGGCCGGCCTGCCCGGCGTGGAGTTCATCGTCTTTGACAAGGCGGAGGGGCCGGCGGGCTACCTCGGCCTTGCCCGCAAACTGCGGCGGCGGCGGTTTGACGCGCTGCTGCTGATGCAATACTCCATGCGCGCGCACCTGGCGAGTTTGTGCGTGCGCGCGCCGCTGCGCATCGGCTTTGACCGGGCGCGCTCGAAAGACCTGCACGGCTGTTTTGTCAACCGGCGCATCAAGGCGTGCCGGCGCGAACATGTACTGGACGGCATGTTCGGTTTTACCGAGGCGCTCGGCATCGGCGAGCGGCAACTGCACTGGCCGCGCTGTTACGGCGATGACGAAGAGGCGTTCGCGCAACGCCATCTGCCCGGCGCGCAAAAAACGCTGCTCATCAGCCCGTGTTCAAGCCACCCGCTGCGCAACTGGCCGGCGCCGCGCTGCGCCGAAGTCGCCGATTACGCGGCGCGGCGCCACGCCATGCGCGTCGTGCTGACCGGCGGCGGCAGCGCGATTGAGCGCCAATACCGCGATGCCATCGCGCGGCGCGCGCGCGGCGAAATCATCGACCTGGTCGGGCGCACCACGCTGCGGCAACTGGCGGCGCTGATTGCGCGCGCCGACGCCGTGGTCGCGCCCGACTCCGGGCCGGCGCACATCGCGGCGTGCTCTGCGACGCCGGTTATCGGCCTGTATGCGGCCACCAACCCCGACCGCGCGGCGCCGCGCCTGAGCCGGCAGTGGTGCATCAACCGCTATCCGGAAACGGTGCGCGCCGAACTCGGCAAGGCGGTGGAAGACATCGCGTGGGGAACCAAGGTGGAACGCCCGGGCGTGATGGAGCGCATCACCACGGCGGAAGTGTGCGCGATGCTGGACCGGTTGATGGAGAGCGGGGATTAGGCGCGGCGGCGCGGTGTTTTGCGCGCCGGTGTGCGGGGCGGCGCGCGGGCCGGCGCGCGGTTGAGCGCGGCGATTGTGCGGGGCGGTGCGCGGCGGTATGCGGCGGTGTGCGGTTGTGCGCGGCGGTGCGCGCCGGCGCGCGGTTGAGCGCGGCGATTGTGCGCGGCGGTGCGAGGCGGTGTGCGAACGCGCGTACAAAAAAGAAGCCACCCCGCCCGAAGGCGGGATGGCTTCACGAGAGTACGAACTTCTTTTCTCAATCAGACTGCGTGCGCGGTTGCATCAACCTCTGTTTCTGTCGCCGTAGTCTCCGGGGCTGGCCCAGTTGTTGTGCCAGTTGGATTGCGGACGCCGGACGGGTTCTTCGTCGAGGAAGTCCCAGAACGGGTCGTTGTAGTTGGGCACATATGGCTTGTGAAACGCCGCGCCGCCGCCGCTGATGCCTTCCAGTTGCTCGTCGGTCATGTCCGGAATTTCGTTCGGGACCACGACATGCACCTGGCCGGGTTTGCTGCGGTGAACCACAATCTCCACTTCCGACGGGAGGTCCTTGCCCAGCAGGCCGGCAATCGCCGCCTTCGGGTCTTTGTCAAAAGACGCGCGAAAGTCCGCGTCCTCGCGGTAAATCACCGACCACCGCGCCGCGGCCAGTTCGGGCGTTATCCGCCTTTGTTGTTTGTCTGCCATCATTCATACCTCCTGTTGGTTACAGAATGAAATCAATGCACGCAGAATAGCACAGACGACGCGAAGAAATCAATGCTGACAAAGGTTTCTGAACGGCGGCAAGCGCGCGCGGCGGCGGTGTTTT
>RKSI01000027.1 GCA_007570905.1 Gammaproteobacteria bacterium | reverse complement strand
GTGCTGGGCTTTGACGGCGCGCGCCGCGTGCCGCTGGCGGCGTTGCTGGAGACGCTGGCCGTGCGTTTCGAGATCAACGAAGTGCAGGTGGAAAGCGGCGCCGGCCTTGGCGGCGCGCTGATTGAGGCCGGCCTGTGCGACGAATTGCTGCTCTATCTGGCGCCGCATCTGCTGGGCGACGCCGGCAGGGGGCTTGCACAATTCGGCGATATCATTGAAAGTATGGACCGGCGCAGGGAATTCAACTACGAGGACATCCGCATGACGGGAAAAGACATCAGAATAGTGGCGAGACCATGTCCACGATAGTGGCGGTGCGCAAGAATGGCCGCGTGTGCATCGCGGCGGACACGCTGACCAGTTTCGGCGATGTCAAGCAGAGCAGCGATTACGAGTTGTCGCACGACAAGATTTTCGAGTACGACGGCAACTACATCGGCATCGTCGGCAGCGCCGCGCATGACGCGGTGGTGCGGAGTCTGTTGTGGGACAACGGCGCCGACGACTACGATTTCAGTTCGCGCATGGCCATCTTCGAGTCGTTCCGCCGCATCCACCCGCTGCTGAAAGAGCACTACTACCTGAACCCGAAGGAAGACGACGACTCGCCCTACGAGTCGAGCCGCATCGACGCCCTCATCGTCAACCGCCACGGCATGTTCTCGGTGTTCTCGCTGCGCGAGGTGTTTGAGTATTCGCGCTTCTGGGCCATCGGCGCCGGTGCCGAGTTCGCCCTCGGCGCGATGTTCGCGGCCTACGGGCACTTTGAAGAGGCCGCCGAAATCGCCGGCGCCGGCGTCCGCGCCGCCGCCGAGTTCGACAGTTCCAGCGCGCTGCCGCTGACGATGTACTCGGTCGCCCTCGACGCGCAAGACCCCGCCTGAGAGATGTTCAGCGGCATCGTGCGGACGACGGGCCGGGTCGCCGCGGCCTCGGACTCGCCGCGCGGGCGCCGCCTGCGCTTTGATGCCGGCAGTCTCGCAAACGACATCGCACCCGGCGCCAGTTTGTGCGTCAGCGGCGTGTGCCTGACCGCCGCCGAATGCGGCGGCGCCGCCTTCAGCGCCGATGTGTCGGCGGAAACCCTGTCATGCACGACGCTCGGCGGCCTGCGCGTCGGCGATGAAGTGAATCTGGAACCGGCGCTGGCGGCGTCGGCGCGGCTGGACGGCCACTTTGTCAGCGGCCACATCGACGGCGTAGGCGAAATCACCGCGTGCGAAGACGACGGCGAATCGCGCCGCCTCGCCGTGCGCTTCCCCAAAACGCTGGCGCGCTATCTGGCGCGCAAGGGCGCGGTTTGCGTGGACGGCGTCAGTCTGACCGTCAACGAGGTCGGCGCGTCGAGTTTCTCGGTGAATGTCATCCCGTTCACGCTGGCGCAGACCACGCTGTCAAGCCTGCGCCCCGGCGCCGCCGTCAACATAGAGGTGGACCTGCTGGCGCGCTACCTTGAACGCCTGATGGAGGCGCGGTGACGGCGCCGCGCAGCCGCCGCCGCCGCAGACGCCGGCGCACCGGCGCGCGGCTGCTCGGCGCCGCGCTGCTGGCGCTGCTGGTGATGCTGCAATTCTCGCTGTGGGGCGGCGACGGCCTGCTGCACTGGTGGAGTTTGCGCGACGCCAACGAGCAGGAACGCCAAATCAACCGCGGCCTGCGCGAGCAGAACGAGGCGCTTGAACGCGAGGTGCGCGATGTCAAGACCGGCGTCGGCGCCATCGAGGAGAAGGCGCGCGAAGACCTCGGCATGGTCAAGCCGGGCGAGAAGTTTTACCGCGTCATCGAGCGCGGCGGCGGCGAGGCGGAGCGCGCGCGCGAATGAAATGCTGGGGCGTGGTGCCGGCGGCGGGGCGCGGCGCGCGCATGAACGGCGATGTGCCGAAACAATACCGGCTGCTCGGCGGCGTCAGCGTGCTGGACCGCAGCGTCGCCGCGCTGCTCGGCCACCCGGCCATGCAGGCGGTGATGGTCGCTTTGTCGCCCGCAGATGACCGTTGGTCGGAAAGCCGTTGCGCGGACGACGCGCGTGTGCTTACATGCACCGGCGGCGACAGCCGCGCCGCATCGGTGTGCAACGCGCTGCAAGCGCTGGCCGGCATCGCCGGCGACGACGACTGGGTCGCCGTCCACGACGCGGTGCGGCCCTGCTTGCGCGGCGCCGACCTGGCGCGCCTGCTGGACGAGGCCGCCGGCGAACCGGCGGGCGCGGTGCTGGTGGCGCCCATCAGCGACACCGTCAAGCAGGTGGCCGGCGACTACATCGAGCGCACGCTCGACCGCGCGCGCGTGGTGCGGGCGGTGACGCCGCAGGTGTTTCGTTGCCGCCTGCTGCGCGAGGCGCTGGCGGGCGCGCTGGCAGACGGCGCCGCGCCGACCGACGAGGCCGCCGCGATGGAGCGCGCCGGCCACCGCGTCAGGGCGGTGGCGGGCGATGCCGGCAATGTGAAGATAACCTGGCCGGGCGACCTGCGCCGCGCGGAAAACAACCTTGAAACGGGAGACACGCAATGAACGACGGACTTCGAATCGGGCACGGTTACGATGTGCACGCCTTCTGCAAGGGGCGCTACATCGTCATCGGCGGCGTGCGGATTCCGTTTCGCTTCGGGCTGAAGGCGCATTCCGACGGCGATGTGCTGATACACTCGGTGTGCGACGCGCTGCTCGGCGCCGCCGCGCTCGGCGACATCGGCTCGCATTTTCCCGACCATGACGAGGCGTGGGAGGCCATCAACAGCCGCTGGCTTTTACGCAAGGTGCATATCATGCTGTCCGACGCCGGCTTCGGCATCGTCAACATCGACTCGACGCTGGTCGCGCAGGCGCCGCAGATGCAGCCGCACATTGCGCGCATGCGCGACAACCTTGCCGAAGACCTGTCGCTTGCGGCGGAGCGCATCAGCATCAAGGCGACGACGACCGAGCGCCTCGGCTTTGCCGGGCGCGAGGAGGGGCTGGCGGCCCACAGCGTCGCGTTAATCGGGCGCGCCTGACGCGCGATGAACGACGCCGATTTCGCACGCCGTTGCGCCGATGTGCTGTCTGCGCAAGGCCCGTTCGCCGCCGCCATCGCCGGTTTCAGCGAACGCGCGCAGCAACTGGCGATGACGCGCCGGGTGGCGGCGGCGGTCGCGCGCTGCGACAGCCTGGTGGTCGAAGCCGGCACCGGCATCGGCAAGACCTTCGCCTACCTGGTGCCGGCGGTGCTGTCCGGGCGGCGCACCATCGTCTCGACCGGAACGCGCCACCTGCAAGACCAGATTTATTTCAAGGATTTGCCGGTTGTGCTCGAGGCGCTGGAGGCGCCGGTGGAGACCGCGCTGCTGAAAGGGCGCGCCAACTACCTGTGCCTCGAGCGCCTCGACCGCCACGACCAGGCGCAGATGCTCGACCCGGACGCCGCCGGCAGCATGGACATCATCCGGCGCTGGGCGCGCAAGACCGCCGACGGCGACATCAACTCGCTTAAAGAGGTGGCCGAAGACGACGCGGTGTGGCCGCTGCTGCTTTCCACGCCGGACACCTGTCTCGGCGCCAACTGCCCGCGCCACCGCGACTGCTTTGTGTCGAAGGCAAGGCAGAAAGCGGCGCAGGCCGACCTCGTCGTCGTCAACCACCACCTGCTGATGGCGGACATGGCGCTTAAGGAAGAGGGCTTTATGGAACTGCTGCCGGGCACCGACACCATCGTCGTGGACGAGGCGCACCAGTTGCGCGGCGTGGCCGAGAGCAATTTCACCGAACGCCTGACAAGCCGCGGCCTGGCCGACCTGCTGCGTGATTGCGAAAGCGCGGCGAAAGCGGACGATGACGGCGGCGACGGCGGCGCGGCGCTGGCCGAGGTCATCGCCGGCGGGCGCAACGCGCTGGAGCGGTTCATGCGGCTGTTCGCAAAACTCCCCGAACGCGCGCCCGTCGCCGCGCTGAAGTCCGCCGCGCGCTTTGACGAAGGCCGCAAAGCGCTGGCCGGCGCGCTGGAGGCGCTGGCGTCGCAACTGAAACCGCTGCGCGAAGTGTCGGAGCAGTGGCAAAACCTGTGGCAGCGAAACGAGACCGCAAAAGACCATCTGGCGCGCGTGCTGGACGGCGGCGGCGACGCGGTCGCGTGGTTCTCGCACACCGCGCGCTCGTTTCAGTTGTGCTTAAGCCCGTGCGATGTGTCGTCGCTGCTGGCCGGCAAGACGCGCCTTTACGACGCCAACTGGATTTACACATCGGCGACCATCGCCGTCGGCGACGACTTCACGCACTTCCTGTCCGAACTGGGGCTGGACCCGGACAGCGCGCAGGCCGCCTTCGACAGCCCGTTTGATTACCGTCTGCAAACGGCGCTCTACCTGCCGCAAAACCTTCCCGACCCGAACGACGAAGACTACACCGAGGCGCTGATGCGCGGCGTTCATCCGCTGCTGGAGATGGCCGACGGGCGCGCTTTCCTGCTGTTCACCAGTTACCGCGCGCTGAACCGCGCCGCCGGGTGGCTGGCCGAGCACACCGCGTGGCATCTGCTGGTGCAGGGGCGCGCGCCGAAGATGGAGTTAATCCGGCGTTTCGGCGACGGCCACGGCAAACTGCTGCTCGGCACCAACAGTTTCCGCGAAGGCGTGGATGTGAAGGGCGCGGCGCTGAGTTGCGTGGTGATTGACCGTCTGCCGTTCGCGTCGCCGGGCGACCCGGTGACGCAGGCCAAAATTGCGCGGGCGCGGGAACTGGAGCGCAACTTCTTCGCCGAGAACACGCTGCCGGAGGCGGTGCTGGCGCTGCGCCAGGGAGTCGGGCGCCTGATTCGTGATGAAACCGATTCCGGCGTCATCGTCATCGGCGACCGCAGAATACGCACCAAACCCTACGGGCGGGTGTTTCTCGACAGTTTGCCGCCGATGAAGGTGTTCCGCGACATCGCGCCGCTGAAGAGTTATTTCCAGTGATGGCAACGGTGCCTGGCTCGTTCTTCAGGTGCGCTGTTTTGCGGCTGCGGCTGAAAGGCTGTTTCTGATGACCGCAGCAGTGCTTGACTCATTTTTCAGGCGTGTTGCTTTGCGCTTGCAGCAGGAAGGTTGTTTCCCGTGACGGCGACAGTGCTTGCGATAGACACCGCGACCGAAGCCTGCTCGGCGGCGCTGCATTGCGGCGGTACCGTTCGCCGCCGTTTCGAGATTGCGCCGCGCCGCCACAACACGCTGATTTTTGAGATGTGCGAATCGCTTTTTGAGGAAACCGGCGCCGGCCTCGGCGACCTCGACGCCATCGTCTTCGGGCGCGGGCCGGGCGCGTTCACCGGCGTGCGCATCGCCGCGAGTTTCGCGCAGGGCGTCGGCTATGCGCGCGGCCTGCCGGTTGTTCCGGTGTCCGATTTGCGCGCCGTCGCGCAGGCGGCGATGGAACGCCACAACGCCGCTTCGGCGCTGGTCGCAATGGACGCGCGCATGGGCGAGGTGTATTACGGCTGTTTCAGACGCGGCGAAGACGGCCTCGCCGCCCCCGCCGGCGACGAAGGCGTGGCGCCGCCCGAACAGGTGCCGGTGGCCGCCGGCTTCCGCGGCATTTGCGCCGGCTCAGCCTGGCGCGTGCACCGCGACGCCCTTAACAAGGCGCTGGGAAATGCGCTGGAAAAGGCGCAAGCGATGGCGCCGGGCACGACGCCGGAAAGAGCACTGGAAGGCGCGCCGGGCACGATGCCGGAAAGAGCACTGGAAGGCGTGCCGGGCGGCGCGGCGCGCATCTGCGACGAAGATTTGCTGCCCGACGCCGCCGTCATGCTCCAACTGGCGTTGCCGGTCATCATCGCAGGCGACGCAAACGCGATAGTCGAGGCGGCAAACGCCCTGCCAATTTATCTCCGCAGCCCGGTCTGACACTGCGGCGAACACACCACTCCTCTCTCGCCTATAATAGGCCGCACAACCGCCGGGGTAGCACAATCGGTAGTGCAGCGCATTTGTAATGCGAAGGTTGGGGGTTCGATTCCTCTCCCCGGCACCAGAATTTAATTTCCGGTGAAAAGAAGAGGCCGTCTTGCGCGCCCGTGCATCAACCGGCGCGCAAGACGGAAAGGATGGAAGGGGATTGCAACAGCCGCGCCTCGCGTAAATGCAAAGAGAGCCGCAACCGGCTCTCCCCGCGACCATGCCGGCGCGTCGCCGCCGCTGTTCGTCATTCACTGCAACATGGCGCCGATAACCAACAAGGCCAAACCTCCGGTGGCTGACAACGTGGCCCACAACAACCTTCTTTCCAATTTGTGGATGTCCTCCTTGAGCTCGATTTTCACATCACTTATGTTCTTGTTAAGCTCGGCTTTCACATCGCTTATATTCTTGTTAAGTTCAACCTTCGTATCATGTATGTCCTCCTTAAGCTCGGCTTTCGCATTGCTTATTTCTTCCTTGAACTCGCTCCGTGTGATGAGCGTAGCCTCCCTGAACTCGGCCTGTGTAACCGGCGTGTTGTTGTCAGGCGACTGATTCGGCGGCGCGGTTTCTCCGGGCTTTGCCGGGTTTGCAGTTTCCATCGCTTCCGCCGCCGAATCGCGGACTCCCATTTCCCGGCGGTGGCCGGGCAGGGTGGCTTTCTGGTATTGTTTTTTCATTTTAGACTCCTCAAAGAAAGTTTATCGAGGAACCAATTTGGGGTATTTTGCAAGCCTTGAGGGCACGCCAGCCGACGAACGGCGGCATTTGGCCGACGAATGACGATCGGGTGGGCGCAGATCGCCGGTTGGACACAAATGCATTGGCCGGGCACAGACGCCGGCGCCTGCCGCCGCCGTGCGCGAACAATCTGTCGGTATTTTGCTCTTCATCCAGGTCATTATAGGCACATTGCAACTATCCAGAGCAGAAAAAAATTGCACTTTAGAACAAAAACAAGACAAGTCTGTGAAGTAACAATAAATTTATCCGACGAACGGTAGCAATTTTATGCTCGCCGAAAAAAAATCAGCAGATTCAACTCAAAAGTACGACAGTTGTCTTGATACTCCGGTTGTGCGAACAATATAATATGCATTCCATTAACAAACAGACAACCGGAGAGGGTATTGCCTTCGCCGTTTTTCATCACTTGGGAGAATGAACATGAATGATTTAATCAAAAAAGGACTCCTCGCCATGGTTGCCGCGATTGTCGGTGCGGCACTGCTGTTTGCGCTGGCGGGGTCGTACCGCGTGTATAGCGTGTGGTCGGCGAGCAAGCAGGGCCAGGCCGATTTGGCGCGGGCGGAAAATTCGCGCAAGGTGCTGGTGGAACAAGCCAAGGCCGAAAAACTTGCGGCTCAGGAACGCGCCGATGCGATTAGAATCGTCGGCGAAGCGGCTAGCAGATACCCGGCCTACCGCTATCAGGAATTTCTGGGCGATCTGGGTGAAAGCATCCGCAACGGACATGCCAGGCAAATCATTTACATCCCGACCGAAGCCGGCTTGCCGATACTGGAAGCAGGCCGGCGCCCGCAGGACGAGAGCAAGAAAAAATTAAATTGGCGGCGCACACAGACCACTCCATAACTTTCTCGACATATGCCAGGCAAGGAAGCGGAAAACCCCGGATTAACCGGGGTGATGAATGCATATACTAATGCAACCAAAGCCGCTATAAAGTAAAGAAAGAGCAATGGCCTGAAGAAATCTTTTGGTGAACTGCCCGGTGCATGACCGTGCCAACCAATGGCCGGCAAAATAAACTCCACCACCTTGTTGTATAATCCCGCCGGTGAATTTCCATATAGCGATGAACAACATGAAGAATCTGGCGTTCGCCGCCATTTCCTCCGCGTTTTTGGGTGCGGGTTGTGCCTGGGTGGGCGGGGAATTTCGCGGGGCGCCGGCGGAGATGGATGCGAACATCAGCGACGGCGCGAAGAGTTTGCTGGCGCAGGATGTCACGTTTGACGCGGCGGACGGCGGGCTGGTGCTGGCGGACCATCATCTGCACGCCATTGCGCGCGGCACGACGACGGCCAGCCGCAGTGCCTACCTGAACCCGGATCTGGACAGCGTCCTGCATCCATATTTGTGGCTGAAGACGCGGGCTTTCATGGGCGCCAGCGGCGTGGACGACCTCGACCTGCTGGAGCAGCAGTACGAGAAGCGGCTGCTGGACCTGCTGCTGCATTTTCAGGATGTGCAGCGCCGTTATGCGGCGGGCGCGGTTGAAAGCCATTTTTATCTGTATGCTCTGGACTACTTCCACGACGAGAACGGCGAGTTGTCGGAGGAGTACACCGACCTGCATATCCCGAACGATTATGTCGTGGATTTAAGCGCGCGCCTGAACCGCGATTTGGCGGCGGCGGCGGACACACGCAGCCTCGCGCGCGTGGTTGCGGTCGGCTCGGTGCATCCGTACCGCCGCGATTACCGGCGGCAACTGGCGTGGCTTGCGGAGCACGGCGTTCGCTACATCAAGTGGCTGCCGTCATCAATGAACATTGACCCGGAGAAAGTCCCCGCCGGCTACTACCGCGAGATGGCCGGGAGGGACATGGTGCTGCTGACACACACCGGGCGCGAGCATGCGATGCGCGTGAAAAGCGAGGCGCACCAGCATTTCAGCGCCCCGGAAAAACTGCGTCCGGCGCTGGATTGCGGCGTGCCCGTCGTCGCGCTGCACAGCGCGCGCAGGGGCAGGCATCCGGACACCGGCGCGACCTATTTCGACGGCCTGATGCGGCTGATGGCGCTGGAGGAATACAAAGACACGCTGTTCAGCGAGATTTCGGTGATGCTGATTGGCAACAGGTTCGCCGGCGATTCGCGCCACTTTCTGGTGCGGCTGATGGAAAAGGCCGAGCAAGGAGGGCCGCTGCACAACCGGGTGATAAACGGCAGCGATTATCCGGTGCCGGCGCTGACTTTCCTGAACCCGACCGAAGGGCTGGCCGAGCGCGGCATGATCAGCAAGGACGAGCGGCGCTGGCTGGATGAAATTTTCGGCTACAACCGTCTGCTGTTTGATTTTGTCGCCAAACGCACGCTGCGCCACCCGCAAACCCGGCGGCGCTTGCCGGAGGAGTTTTTCTTTCCGCTGGATACGAAGAGAAAGGTCGCCAGGGTGACGGACGACTGCCAGCGCACCGTATCCGACGGCGGATGACACGGCGCCCATCCGGGCTTGGGGTGTCATTCCTGCGGTGAGAGCGGGCGTGGAGTGTCCGATGGGTGGCAATACCAATGATTGGCTGCCCCGTTCTTGGCCTCTGTTTCGGCAGTCCAGGCCAAGCGCACCGGCGGCATCGGCGCACGCGCCGGGACCTTTTCCTACTCCTTCTTTGCCCCTTGTTTTGACAGCTTGGCCCAAGTGTCGCGCAGTGTCATCGTGCGGTTGAACACCGGGCGGTCGCCTTCGGCGCTGTCTCTTGCAAAGTAGCCGAGGCGTTCAAACTGCCGGCAGTGGCCGGGCGCGGCGTCCAGCAGCGAAGGCTCTACCAGGCAGTCGCGCCGCACCACCAGCGATTCGGGGTTCAGCGCGTCCATCACATCGTCGCAGGCGAGTGGGTTCTCAACATGGAACAGCCGGTCATAAAGGCGCGCCTCGGCGCGCTTTGCATGGGCCGCGCTGAGCCAGTGCAGTGTGCCGCGCACCTTGCGCCCGTCGGCGGTGCCGCCGCCGCGGCTTTCGGGGTCGTAGCGGCAGCGCAATTCGGTGATTTCGCCGTCGCCGTTTTTGACGACATCCTCGCAGGTGATGTACCAGGCGTATTTCAGACGCACCTCGCGCCCCGGCGCCAGCCGGAAAAACTTCTTCGGCGGCTCCTCCATGAAGTCATCGCGCTCAATATAAAGTTCGCGCGAGAACGGCAGCTTGCGCGTGCCGGCGGCGGGGTTGTTCGGGTCGTTGGCGGCCTCCATCTCCTCGACGCCGCCCTCCGGGTAGTTGTCAATCACGACTTTCAGCGGGTCCAGCACCGCCATCGCGCGCGGCGCCGACCGGTTCAGTTCGTTGCGTACGCAGGTCTCCAGCGCGTCCATTGAAATCCAGCTGTCTTTCTTGGTGATGCCGATGCGCTCGCAGAAGTCGTGTATCGCGGCGGGCGGAATGCCGCGCCTTCTCATGCCCGACAGCGTCGGCATGCGCGGGTCGTCCCAGCCGTCCACAACGCCGGCGTCCACCAGTTTTTTCAGTTGTCGCTTGCTGGTGATGGTGTGCGTCAGTTGCAGGCGCGCGAACTCTATTTGCTGCGGGTGGTGCACGCCGAGCGCGTCGAGAAACCAGTCGTAAAGCGGGCGGTGGTCCTCAAATTCCAGCGTGCACAGCGAATGCGTGATGCCCTCGATGGAATCCGACAGGCAGTGCGTGAAGTCGTAGGTGGGGTAGATGCACCAGCGGTCGCCGCTGCGGTGGTGCGCGGTGTGGCGGATGCGGTAAATCGTCGGGTCGCGCATGTTGATATTGGGCGCGGCCATGTCGATCTTTGCGCGCAGCACGTGCTCGCCGTCGGCGAACTCGCCGTCGCGCATGCGCCGGAACAGGCCGAGGTTTTCTTCCACGCCGCGCCCGCGCCACGGGCTGTTTTTGCCGGGTTCGGTCAGCGTGCCGCGGTAACGGCGGATGTCGTCGGCGCTGAGGCTGCAAACATATGCCTTGCCGGCGCGTATCAGTTCAACGGCGCAGTCGTGGAGTTGGGCGAAGTAGTCCGATGCGTAAAGCAGTCGGTCCCAGTCAAAGCCGAGCCAGCGCACATCCTTGATGATGGCCTCGGCGTATTCGGCGCTTTCCTTCTCCGGGTTGGTGTCGTCGAAGCGCAGGTTGCAAAGCCCGTTGTGTTCGCGCGCGAGGCCGAAGTTCAGGCAGATGGCCTTGGCGTGGCCGACATGCAGGTAGCCGTTCGGCTCCGGCGGAAAGCGCGTGACGAGTTTGCCGCCGTGCTTGTTGGCGGCGAGGTCGCGCTCGACAATCTGGCGGATGAAATTGGTTTGCGGCTCGTCCGCCGGCGGTTTCATGCTCATACCATTCGCCGCAGCACGCCGGCGCCGTCCAGCCACTGGTGCTTGAACGCCGCCGCCGCGTGCACCGCGGCCAGCGCGGCGACGCCGTAGCCAAGCCAGTAGTGCAGCGACACGGCGGCGTCGCGCGCGGCGTCGCCGGCCTCAAACAGCGCCGGAATTGCAAGGCCGCCCGGCAGCGGCACCGGCGCGCCGGCGGAAGTGGAGATGACATAACCGCTCAGCGGCAGCGCGAACATCAGCGCGAAGAACGCGCGGTGCGCCGCCTTTGCCGCGGCGCGCTCCCAAGCGGCGAGACCCGGCGCCGGCGCCGGCGTGCCGCGCACCGCGCGCCGGACAATCTGCCACGCCGCCAGCGGCAGCACCGCCATGCCGAGCGCGCGGTGCCAGAACAGCGCGTCCTGGTACCATCTGTCGTAGTAACTCATCTGCGTCAGCCACCAGCCGAGCGCGACCAGCCCGAGTATCAGCGCCGCAATCAGCCAGTGCAGCGCGCGCGCGACGCCGTCGTAACGCTGCGGCACCGGGGTTGATGTTCGCTCCGCCGCCGGCGTCGGTGTTTTGGGCATCAGCGGCGGATGCCCTCCACATACAGGTCCATCTCGACATTTTTCGCCGACGGGCCGAGGTCGAAGTTCATGTCGTAGTCGGCGCGCGCGAAGGTAACCCAGCCCTCAAAGCCGACGCGGTAGCCGCCCCACGGGTCGTCGCCCTCGCCGATTTTGCTGATGGAGATGACCATCGGATTGGTACGTCCGTGCAGCGTCAGCATGCCGTGCATCTTGCCGCCGTCGGCGTCGCCTTCATAGCGCGTGCTCTTGAAGACCGCCTTCGGGTGTTTGGTGACATCGAGAAAGTCCTCGTTGCGAAGGTGCTTGTCGCGTTCGGCGTGGTTGCTGTCCACGCTCGCGGTTTCCACTTCCAGTTCAATCTTGCTCGCGGCGGGGTTGCCGGTGTCGTAATGGAAGGAACCGGAAAATTTGTTGAACCTTCCGACCAGCCAACTGAAGCCGAGATGTTTGACGCGAAACTGGATAAAGGAGTGCGCCGGGTCAATGTCGTAGTCGGCGGCGGGGACGCAGGGCGCGGCCAGCGCGAGGACGGCGGCGGCGCAGAAATTGCGAACGGTTTTTTGTGTTTTGTCGGTCATGGTCGCTCCGGGTTTTGGTTGGGTTTGCGGCGTATTCTATCGCATCGGCGGCGGCGCCATGTACAATAAGGCCCGTGCAGCCCCCCGCGTCCCCGTTTGAATCCGCCCGCCTGCTGGAACACTTGCCGGCAAAAACCAGGCGTCGCATCGCCTCGCTTTGCGTGCTCGACACCGCCGCCTCAACCAGCGATGAACTGCTGGCGCACGCCGCTGAAGACGCGGGCGCGCCCGGCGACGGTTTGTTCGACTTGTGCCTCGCGCAATCGCAGACGGCGGGGCGCGGACGCTTCGGCAACACCTGGGTTTCACCGCCGGGCGGCGGCGTGTATCTGTCGGCGGCGTGGCGCGCGCGCGTCGGTGAAACGCGCGCCGCGTGGCTGGGTCTGATGACGGCAACGGCGCTGGCGCGGCGTTTGCAAAAGGCGGGCGTGCGCGGCGTCGGCGTCAAGTGGCCGAATGATTTGTATTGTGACGGTGTGCGCGGTGTGGGCGTTGGCGCGGGCGCTGGTGCGGATGGCGGCGCGGGCGCCGGCGCAAATCCCGACGCCAAACTCGGCGCAAGCCCCGGCGCAAAACCTGGCGTAAGCCTTGGGGCCAAACTTGGCGGCGTGTTGGTGGAGCGGCGCGGTACGCTGTGCGTGGCCGGCGTCGGCCTGAATGTGTCGCTGCCGGTGCGGGCGGGCGCGGCGATTGAACGCCCGTGGACGACGCTGGAAGAGGCGGGGTTGGCGGCGCCCGCCGTTGAAGGCATTGCGGCGATGGTTGTCGAGGCCGTTGTTGAGGCCGCCGACTGCATCGCGTCCGCCGGTGTCGCGGCGATGGCCAGGCGTTTCGCGCCGCTTGATTTTCTGAACGGCAGGCCGGTGGAGGTGGTCTCGTCCAGCGGCTCTTTCAGCGGCATCGCCAAAGGCGTCAACCGCGAGGCGCGGCTGCGTGTGCAGGCGCATGGCGGCATCCGGACCTGCCGCTGCGAGGAAGTGAGCGTGCGCCTGTGAGACTGCTCGCGGACATCGGCAGCAGCCGCTGCAAATACGCGCGTTATGAGCAAGACGCCGTCGCTTTCTGCGATGCGGTGCCGGTGAACGACCTTGCCGCCGGCCTGCGTGCATCGTTTGCAAACCATCTGGGCCGGGCGCCGCAGGCGGTGCATGTCGCCAGCGTCGCCGGCGCGGAGCACGACGCGCGCTTTGCACAAACAGTGCGCGATGTCTTCGGCGTTGAGCCGGTTGCGCTGTCGCCGGAGTTGCCGGTTTGCGGCGTTGCGACGCGCTACCGGCCTGAGCAACTTGGAGTGGATCGCTGCCTTGCGCTGGTTGCGGCGTGGCACCGCGTTGGGCGTTCGTGCATTGTGGTTGATTGCGGCACCGCGGTGACGCTGGATTATCTCGACGGCAGCGGTTTGCACCACGGCGGCGTGATTGTGCCCGGCGCCGGGTTGCTGCACGACGCGCTGCGTCGCGGCACGCACCGCCTCGGCGCGGCGGACGCCGACGCGGACGATGTGCCGGCGACCGACACCGCCGCCGCCATCGGCGCCGGCTGCCGGCGCATGCTGCACGCGGCGCTTGACGGCATCATCGGCGACCTGCGCCGGCACGGCGACGACGACGCGCTGATTGTCGGCGCCGGCGGCGGCGTGCAGGCGCTGGCCGAGGTAACGGCGGGGGATTTTCTGCACGCGCCGAATCTGGTGTTTGAGGGCATGGTGATTGTCGGTGAGGCGCGCAGATGGCGGCCATGAACGGCGTGTTTATGGTCGGGCTGGACGGCGTTGCGTTGTCATCCGAAGAGAAGAGTTTGCTGGCCCATCCGCTGGTGGGCGGCGTGGTGCTGTTCACGCGCAATTACCATAACCCGCAGCAGTTGCGCGGCCTGGCCGACGAGGTGAGGGCGGTGGACGGCAGTTTGCAAATTGCGGTGGACCAGGAAAGCGCCGATGTGCAGCGGCTGCGCGAACATTTCACCGCGTTGCCGGCGCCCGCCGCCGTAGGGCGCTTGTATGACGGCGACCGCGAGCAGGGGCTGCGTGTTGCGCGTGCGTTTGGTCGCGTTGTCGCGCATGAGTTGCGCGGCGTCGGCGTTGATTTCAGTTTTGCGCCGGTGCTGGATTTGAACACCGGCAAGAGCGGCGTTATCGGCGAGCGCGCCTTTCACGCCGACCCGCTCGCCGTCGCCGCGCTGGGGCGCGCGTTTATTGGGGGGTTGCACGATGCCGGCATGATGGCCGTCGGCAAGCATTTTCCGGGGCACGGCTCGGCGGCGGGCGACACCCACGACCAGGTTGTCCGCGACGGGCGCGGCTTTGACGAGATTGCCGCAAGCGACCTGCTGCCGTTCAAGACGCTGGCGGCGGCAGGGCTGCTGGACGCGGTGATGCTGTCGCATGTCGTTTATACCGCGGCGGACGCGGCGCCCGCGAGTTTGTCGCGCTACTGGCTGCATGATGTGCTGCGCGGGCAACTCGGGTTTCGCGGGCCGGTTTTCAGCGACGACCTCGGCATGGCCGGCTGCGCCGGTCTTGACACAGCGGCGCTGAAACGCGCACTGGACGCCGGTTGCGACATCGCGCTGGTGTGCAACGACCGGGGCATGGCGCGGGATTTGATGGCGGGGTTTGCCGACCGCGAGATTGAGCATTACAATTCGTCCGTGGCCCGCCATTGGAGCGCGGCGCGCCGCGGCCTTCAAGACGCTTCGCGCGAATCGTTCGACCACGGGCGGGATGTTTCGCTGCTGGAGCGGAGCCGGTAGGAGCCGGCAGGAAATCATGCAGGAATTTTTACGCCAATCCAATTATCTGGGTTTCGGCCCGGACTCGCCGCTGTGGTTTGTGCTGGCGCTGTTCGTCATTGTGTTTGCGGTGATGATCGCCAGTTGGCTGGTGAACCTGGCGGTGCGCCAGTTGCTTCACCGCGCCGGGCGCACCGCGACGACCTGGGACGATGTGCTGCTGGAGAGTCTGAAAAGGCCGCTGACGGTGTTCGTCTGGACCGTCGGCATTTCCTACGCCGCCGAGTTCGCGTGGCACGACGCCGATGCCTATCTGACCGGGCTGATTGCCACCGTCCGCAAACTGCTGGTGATATTGACGCTGATGTGGTTTGTGCTGCGTTTTCTGAAAGGCTTTGAGACGCGGCTGCTGGCGGGCGACGGCAAGGACGGCAAGGGCAAAGGCAAGATACTCGACCGCGCCGGCGCGCGCGCGCTGAACAAACTGCTGCGGGCGTCGGTTGTCGTCACCGCCGGGCTGATGATGCTGCAAACGATGGGCTACAGCATCGCCGGGCTGCTGACTTTCGGCGGCATCGGCGGCATCATCGTCGGCTTTGCGGCGAAGGATTTGCTGGCGAACTTCTTCGGCGGGCTGATGATATACCTCGACCGGCCCTTTACCGAGGGCGACTGGATACGCTCGCCCGACCGCGAGATTGAGGGCACCGTGGAATACATCGGCTGGCGGCTGACGCGCATACGCACCTTCGACCAGCGCCCGCTGTATATTCCGAATTCGGCGTTTGCGAACATCGCGGTGGAGAACCCGTCGCGGATGAGCCACCGCAGGATCAACGAGGCCATCGGTGTGCGTTACGACGACATCGGCGCGGTGCCGGCGATTGTGGATAATGTCAAGCGGATGCTTCGGGAGCACCCGGCGATTGATGCGGAGAAGACGCTGATTGTGAACCTGAACGAGTTTTCGGCGTCGTCGGTGGACATTCTGATTTACGCCTACACCGGGACGACCGACTGGAGCGAGTTTCATGCGGTCAAGCAGTCGGTGCTGATGAAGGTGCACGAGATTGTCGCCGCGCACGGCGCCGAGATTGCGTTTCCGACGACGACGGTGCATCTGGCGGGCGGGGCGGCGCGGGAAGGGTGAGGGCGGCGCGCGGTTAGCGGTGCTCGCCGGCGGGGCATGTCATGGCCTGCCGCCGGCTTGCCGCAGTCTTTCAGCGCGGCGTGTCGGCGGGCTTTTCTGCGGTTTTGCCGGCGGGCTTGTCGGCGGGCGCGTCCTGCGTCATTTCGCGGACAATTTCGGCGAGTCTTTCGGAAGAGCGGTGGGCGCCGAGTTGTGCGCGCACATCGCTGAAATCGCGTTTCATCTCGCGGCGGCGTTTGGCGCTGGTCAGCAGTTTGTATGCCTGGCCGCAGATTTCCTGCGGCGTGGCTTCGTGTTGCAGCAATTCGGGGATGACCGGCTTGCAACTGATGATGTTGACGAGGCTCACATATGGGATTTTGACGAGGCGCCGGGCGACGAACCAGGTGACGGGCGACAGTTTGTAGATGCCGACGGTCGGCGTGCCGCACAGCGCGAGTTGCAGAATGCTGGTGCCGGTGGCGCTGATGGCGGCGTCGGCGCGATTCATCTCGCGCCAGGTTTCACCGTCGGCGAGGCGGCAATTGAAATCATCGCGTTGCAGGCACGGCGCCAGCAGGCTTTCATCAATGCCGGGCGCGCGCAGCAGCCGGAACACGACCTGGCCGCCGAGACGCCGCGTGAGTTTCGCGGCGGCGCCGCACAACACCGGCAGCAGCCGCTCGATTTCACTGCGGCGGCTGCCGGGCAGCAGCAGCACGGTTTTTTTCTTGTGTGGGCGGGCGTTGGTGGCGGCGGCGTCGGAGTCGGCGTTTGCACTGGCGGCGGCGGTGTCGGTGTCATAGGCGCCTGCACTGGCGGCGGCGTTTGCGTTTGCATTTGCGGCGGCGGCGTCAGCGGCGCCCGCTTTTGCACCGGCGGCATCGGCGTCGGCATGGTCGCGTTCCCAGCGTTCAATGTCTTCAATCAGCGGGTGGCCGATGTAGTCCACCGGCACGCCGTGCGATGTGAAGAACGCCTCTTCAAACGGCAGGATGACCGCGAGCCGCGTGACATTGCGGTATATCTTGCGGATGCGCCCGCTGCGCCACGCCCACACCTGCGGCGCGACATAAAACAGCACCTTGATGCCGCGCCGCGCCGCGACGCGCGCCAGTTTCAGGTTGAATTCCGGGTAATCCACCAGCACCAGCAGGTCTGGCGGCCGGTGTTTCAGCGCGCGCTTCAATGTGTTGAACGCGCGCCGCAGCGCCGGGTAATAACGCAGCGCCTCGACAATCCCGACCACCGCCAGCGGCGTGGAATCCACCAGCAACTCCGCCCCTGCCTCCCGCATCGCGGCGCCGCCCATGCCGCAGCACTGGAAGTTGCCTGTTGCGCGCAGTCGGCGGATGAGATGCGCGGCGTGCTGGTCGCCGGAGGCTTCACCGGCGACGAGCATGATGCGGCGGGGGGTGGGGGGCATATTGGTTGGGGTCTTTGGTGGATTAGGCGGGTATGAGAGTACTCATGCTCTCGTAAAACCCAAATCGCGCCAGATTTTCCTCTGTTTTGCTATCAGTGCAAATAGTATCGGATTGCGTCCTCTCCGACCTCTTTCAGAATGTTAAACATTTCTTCCCGTGTCCACTGTTCCTCTCTGAAATACATAGACACCGGCGCATATCGGTTCCTTGTGCCGTCGCCATCGCGCTTATAAACATATATCTTGTTCAATCTGTAAAACTCGTTCATCATTGAGATTTTAGACATCACAAAATCATCGCCATAGTTCTCTACAAAATCACAGCCCCAGCCAAAACACACAAAAGGCGTTATGTATTCGTGATTCATCATTGCCCTGATTCCCGCAAGATTTTTTCCAAGTCTCTCTATGGCATTCCCTTGCGCCTGCCTGGTGTGGCCTTCTTTTATGCGCTCTTCGTTTGTACCCTGCTTCTTGGCCTCTGAAACGAGCACTATCCGCGTAGCCTCATGTCTCGATTTTGGCTTCAGTAGAATCACACCGCCATCAGGCCGGATTGTCCGGTCGTCAAATACACGGTCAAATTCAACGCGCAAACCGCCGCTTTGAATTATCTCAATCATCTGTCTATACGATATGTTCGGTTGCAAATGAAGTTCATACGCAGACAGTTCATCCTTGAACCGTGATTCAAGGTATTTAACACAATCTTCCATTGCTTTGTACAACTCTTTGTCGTCCGCCTTGGACTCTATGTTTTTCGGCTTGTGCTGCTCTTTGTTTTGCCGCAATTCGCTCGATTTCGCCATTGTAAAAATAATGCCCCTTTAGTCCTTTGATATTGAATATCAATATCTCTGAATGAAACAGTATGCCGTTGAAAATATCTTTCGGCAAACTGATGATTGAACAGATCTCAGGATACGCGCCATCGGCAAACTTGCACCAGCGCTTTGACTGCATGGTCTGATTAAGGCGCAACCCGTAGGGAGTAAATAACACAATCGGGATGCTTTTGCCAAACAATTCTATCGCCTTTTGCAGCCACACTTCCGGCAATAACGGCCTTCCGCCATATGCATCAACCAAGTGTTTCTTGGTCTTCGGGTCTATATTGAATGGCGGATTCATCACCACAAGCCCCGGGGTATCGCGTATGTCTCTGCGGGTCAATGTCAGATAATTACGCACCCTCGTGCCCGGAAAGCCCTGGTCTTCAATATCTATCCCTATGACCTTGAAGCCGGATTTCTTCCATGGATTGAGCAACGAACCTTCCCCTACGCACGGGTCAAGCACTCTGTCGGCACGATCTACCTTGTCGTGCAGCAACTCATAAATGAATTGGCTGACACCTGCCGGCGTTTGTATGGTGGATTTCTTTTGCCTCTCGTAGAAGTTGTTTCTATCTACCCGGTACATTGAATTGTGAACTCCTTGTAGGTGATTTTGTTTTGCTGGTTCAGCAATAGTTAAAAACTGGTTGGCAGCAAGAACCCGAGGTTGCGCAGCCGGTATTCCATGGCAGGCCGGCTTGCCTCAAATTCATCGGCTATCAGCTTGATATCCGAAGCTTGCCTGAGGTCCACTTCGGGGTGTTTTTCAAGGTATTCTTCCAATAAAACCGATGGCATCAATAATCCAGCAGCAAAAGCGTTCGCCTCCATTTCCATTTGGCAATCAATTGCGTTACCAGAATCAGACTCTCTACGGTAATAGATAGCTTGATCAATGAACACATGTGAACCAGGACTTTTCGACTTGTGAAGTACATAGTGCCCAACCTCATGGGCAGTCGAAAAGCGTTTCCGGACTTGTGCATGTAGTGAGTTTATTACTATGGTTTTTTCCTCTACCGCCAGAAAGCCAGAAAATTCTTCCTCTAACGGCCTCTCTATCATAGAAAGTCCGAGATAATCAATAACTGTATTAAGATTTACAGGCAGAGACAAAGCCTCTGACTTCTTAAGCAGTTTTTCTGCTTTTTCATCAAGTGTGTTGTAGATTGTTTTCATTTCAGTGACTCCTTCTTTATAGACAGTGGTTTTTTATGCTGGCTTTTTACTTCAGCCAGTGCACTTTCTAAGCGACCCTCAGATTCCAAAGAAATATTTAGATTCTTCAGCTCGCGCGTAAGTAATTCTGGTTTACCATGTGCGCCTATTGATATTTGGCGCTCCTGGGTGGTTTTCGCTTCCGCTTCAGCCAGCTTGGGAATTAAATCTCCAGGGAGAATTTCCAGTTGCTCAGCCAACCGAGCCAGCAGGAAGACGGAAACTCTTTGCTTTCCCGTTTCTATGTTTGCGAGAGCAGGGCGCGATACCCCGACAAGTTCGGATAATTGAACTTGCGTCAGCCTCTTCTTGCTCCGCTGCGCCTTTATGCGCTCTCCCAAGATAGCTTGAAACTGGTTTGAGAGAGACGGAGTGCTATCAGGCATTTGGATAAGTAGTCATCTGAATAGACCAGTGCCGTAACACTTGATGGCGGAGTGTAGTGTATAGATTGGAGACAAGCAATATGTTTATATTATAAACAATGTTGTAATTGTATCCTGATTGACATTCCTGAGCGGATGATTTACACTGCTTGCCATAAATCGCAGATACTTTCTTGCTCTTTGCGAGAAATGCCTGTTATATCAAGTATTTACCTATGGAGGTTTATTACCCATGAAGCAGAATGAAAAGCCCGTCAACGAAGGCGAAGGCACGCTTGTCAAAGTTCTTGTTGATGACAAGCCTGTTTCCGTAAAGTCCGGCACTTACACCGCAGATGAGCTGAAGGCGGTCCTTAAGGTTGACCATGCGAAGGTTTTGGACCAAGTCAGAGATGGTGCACTTGAGCCGATAAGGGAAGGCGACAAGGTGCGGATATACAATCAGCCCGAGAAGGAGGAGAGATTTGTCTCGCATGAGAGGGTAGGGCGCTCCTCATGAGCTATTCTTCTGAAGATTTTCAATCCCTTAAGAGCATCTATCCATCTGTGGAGGAAGTTCGAGATGGAAATCACCTCTACCTGCATTTTCCAGAGATGAGAGTGTACTCCGATGGAGAATTTGTGCCGGTTAGTGCGCTTTTGGATTGTTTCACTAACCCGACAAAACTCTTCTTGAGCCAGCCCTTTCATAACAAGGGGGCAAATTGGAGCACATCTGTCATTCGTGGGCATGAATGGCACACTTTCTCCTATGGCGGAGTAAGTAATAGCCTTCCCCCTATCAGCATTCTTGCCAATCACCTGGATGTTTTGAGATGAGAGCAGTTTTCAAGGTAACGAAAAATCTGTGGGATAAAGTGCACAGAGATATTGTTCGACCGTGTAACAGAGCACGCGAACGTGTAGGTTTTTTATCTTGCAAAGTGACGACATCAGAAAATGGCACTTTGATAATTCTTGCCTATGACTATCATCCTGTTTCTGATGAGCACTATTCCCTCAATTCTGCGGTTGGTGCCTGTATCAATGAAGAGGCTATTAGAATGGCATTGCAAGTTTCATTGTCAGCGAAGTGTTCAATGTTTCATGTTCATTTACACCCACACAAAGGATTACCGAAGTTTAGCAGCATTGATGTTGAATCAAATTGCAAGCTCATCCCGGACTTTTTTGGCGTAACAAGCCATATGCCTCACGGCGCAGTTGTTTTTTCATTTGATAAAGGGGAGGGGCTATTGTGGACTTCAAAGGAGAGTGCACCCATTCCGATAGATGAATTTGTCGTCGTGGGGAACCCAATCTCCATATGGTGGCCTCGGAAATCCTCTTCTGTCCAAAAACCTGACCGCGATTTCTCTCGGCAAAGTTTTCTCGGGGCTGAAAGCGAGGAAATACTTTCGCAGGTTAAAGTGGGTGTGGTTGGGCTTGGTGGCGGTGGTTCGCAGATTGTCCAGCAGCTGGCGCATGCAGGAGTTGGCCGATATGCCATTTGTGACTATGACAGAGTTGAAGAATCTAACCTGAATCGTCTTGTTGGTGCGACAGTAAGTGATGCAGAATGTGGTCGCCTGAAAACAAAAGTTGCTGATCGCCTTATCAAGGGAGTTATGCCAGACGCCGAAGTCAATCTTGTCGAAGATAAATGGAGCGGGGGACTCAAAAGCTTATCTGATTGTCTCGTGATTTTTGGTTGTGCTGACTCGTTGAAAGAACGGGATGAACTGGAGCGTTTTTGCCGCCGAAATCTTATTCTTTACATAGATATCGGAATGGATGTTCACAAGAGTTCTGAGTCTTTTCGTGTGGCGGGCCAAGTGATTTCTTCGATACCCGATGAGCACTGTTTTAGATGTATGCGTCTGCTTGACGATGAATGTCTAGAGAGTGAAAAGCGACTTTATGGGGCGGCAGGACATCGACCGCAAGTTATTTGGTCAAACGGTGTTCTTGCCTCTTCTGCTGTTGGTATTTTCATGAATATTGTTTGTCCCTGGCATGATGATTTGCGCGGACCTATTTACCAAGAATATAGCGGAAATGGACACATCTTGACTCCTTGCGGGAGGTATGAGCGCTCTCAAAAGAAATGCCCACATTATCAGGCCGAAGATGTTGGAGATGCGCTTTTTAACAAGTCAGACTTGTCAAGCCTCCAGCAACCCCATCAACCCTGAAAACTCATACAGCGCACCGCGCCGCCCCCTGTGCGGTTCCCTCATCACCAGAACCCCGCCTTCTGTCAGTTTGGAGAGCAGGCTGCTCAAGGTCGTGGGTGTGGGCGGTTTTTCCAGCGTGGCGAACCTTTTGTTGAGGTAAGCCGTGCGGAAAAGCGGCTTGGTGAAAATGGCGTCCAGCAGCGGGATTGCCAGCCGGGATTGCGTCAAGGCAAGAAAGTGTTTCTTTGCGGCCTCATAAAGTTCCGTCATTTTCACGACTGTTTCAGAGTCCCGCCGCGCTTGGGTTGTCAGCGCCTCCAGAAAGAAGGCAATCCACCGGTGCCACTCATCAGGACTGTTGGCCCCAAGCCCGCGCAGGCCATCCATGTAAGCGGCACGGTGTT
>RKSI01000156.1 GCA_007570905.1 Gammaproteobacteria bacterium | reverse complement strand
AAATGCCGGCTGGTGCCGATGGCCGGACTCGAACCGGCACGGCTTGCGCCACTGCCCCCTCAAGACAGCGTGTCTGCCAATTCCACCACATCGGCGTTGATTGGCCGGCTTGCGACTGAATTGTACTACCTTCCGCTCTCCTCCGGCATCAGCGGCACATCGCCGGGGTCGCCGGCGGCGGGGACATCGGTCGGGAAGCCGGAAGGCAGGTCGTCCGGCGGCGCATCGGGGGCGCCCGGCGCGACGGGGCTGTCGGTGACGGCGTCACCGGCGTCTTCATCCGGCGGTTCGCGGCCGGTTTCGTCCGGCATCGGCGGCGCTCCGTCCATCTCGTCCGTCAGCGGCGGCGCTCCGATTGCGCTGTCGTCAATCACGCTGTCTCCGAAATCGCGGTTGGCGATGTAGGTCAGCGCGAGGCTGTTGACCAGAAAAAGCGCCGACAGCGTCGCCACCACCTTTGTCAGAAAAGAGGCCGAGCCTCTGGCGCCGAAGACCGAAGTCGAGCCGCCGCCCGAAAAAACCGCCCCCACTTCCGCGCCCTTGCCGCGATGCAGCAGTATCAGCACAATCAGCAGAATGGCGATGATGACTTCTATGCCAAGCAAAATTCCGTAAAGCATTGTTTCCTCACCGTTGTCAATCGCGGCGCGGCGGCGCGGCGCGGCAGATGTCCGCAAAAGCCTCCGCTTTCAGCGAAGCGCCGCCCACCAGGCCGCCGTCCACATCATTCATCTGGAACAACGAAGTTGCATTATCCGTTTTTACGCTGCCGCCGTAAAGCACCCGCGCATCGGCGGCGCGCCCGCCCGCCAGGCCGCCGAGATGGTCGCGGATGAAGGCGTGCGCCTGCTGCGCCTGTTCGGGCGTCGCCGTCTCGCCGGTGCCGATGGCCCAGACCGGCTCGTAGGCGATGACAAAGGCGTCGGCGGCAAGCCCCGACAGCACCGGCGCGGCGGCGTCCAGTTGCCGCCGCAGCACTTCGCGGGTGTCGTCGGCGCGGCGCTGCGCGAGCGTCTCGCCGACGCACAGCACCGGCTTCAGGCCGGCACCGGCGGCGGCGCGCAGTTTGCCGGCAATCTGTTCGTCGCTCTCGCGGTAAATCCGGCGGCGCTCGGAATGGCCGACCAGGACATAATCGCAGCCCAGTTCCTTCAACATCGCCGCCGACACCTCGCCGGTGAAAGCGCCGTCGCGGTGTTCGCTTAGATTTTGCGCGCCGACGGAGACGCCGCTGCCTTCCAACGCCCGCGCCAGATGCGCGATGTGCACAAACGCCGGGCACACCAGCACCTCAATCCCGGCGGGCGGCGGACGGCGCAGAAAGTCGCGCGCCCAGTCATCGGCAAAACGCAGCGACCCGTGCAGTTTCCAGTTCGCGGCAACCAGCGGACAGCGGGCGGCGTTCATTGTGCCGGTTTCCGGTTCACGACGGTCGGCAATCGGCGGGCGGCGTTCATTGTTGCAATGTCCGATTTGCAGTGGCCAGCGGACAGCGGGCGGCGTTCATCGTTGCAGTTTCAGGTGCGCGGCGGGCGGCGTTTATCGTCGCAGTCATTGTGTCAGGCGCCGAGTGAGCGGCGCGCCTCGTCGGCGATGCGCCCGGCCCACAGGCGGCTGGTGTCTTCCAGTTGCGATTCAACCATGATTCTCAGCAACGGCTCGGTGCCGGACGCGCGCACCAGCACCCGCCCGCCGTCGCCCAGCGCCTGCCGCGCCTTCGCCGCGGCGCGCTCAACTTCGGGCGCCTGGCCGTCCAGACGCCTGTGCAGCGGCACATTGACCAGCACCTGCGGACACTTGCGCACGGCTGCGGCGGCGGCGCCAAGGTCGGCGCCGCTCTCCGCCAGCGTTTGCAGCACCACCAGCGACGCGATGATGGCGTCGCCCGTCGTCGTCTTGTCGAGGCAGATGATGTGCCCCGCCGGTTCGCCGCCGAGCGTCCAGCCCTTGTCGGCCATCTTCTGCATTACATAACGGTCGCCGACGGCGGCGCGCTCAAAGCCGATGCCGCGTTCGCGCAGCGCCGTCTCAAGCCCCAGGTTGCTCATTTCGGTGCCGACGACGCCGCCGCGCAGAGCGCCGCGCCGATGCAGGCCGTCGGCGATGATGAACAGCAGTTCGTCGCCATCCACAAGGCGGCCATCGCCGGCCACCATCAGCACGCGGTCGCCGTCGCCGTCAAACGCAATGCCGAGGTCGGCGCCGCCTTCCACGACGGCGCGCTGCAACGCGGCGGGCGATGTCGTGCCGCAATCGCGGTTGATGTTGCGTCCATCGGGCGCGGCGCCGAGCAGCGTCACTTCGGCGCCGAGCGAGCGATAAACATGCGGCGCCACCTGCCACACCGCGCCGTGCGCGCAATCCACCGCAAGGCGCACGCCGTCAAGAGATATGGTGTCGGACACGGCGTCCAGGCAGAAACGGATGTAGCGCTCGCCGGCGTCGGTGATGTGCGTGACGGGTTCGGGTGCGGCAGGTTCGGGCGCGGTGGTGTGCGCGGCGGGTTCGGGTGTGGCGGGTTCAGGCACAACGGCTTCGCACACGATGGGTTCGGGCGCGGCAACTCCGGGCGGCGTTTGCCCGCTGTGTTCCATCCGGCGTTCAATCTCAAGTTCCTCGTCGTCCGACAACTTGACCGCTTCGGATGAAAAAAACTTGATGCCGTTGTCCTGATACGGATTGTGCGAAGCGCTGATGACCGCGCCCGCGGCGGCGCCCAGTTCACGCGCCAGATACGCGACGGCGGGCGTCGGCA